>CAYNGW010000062.1:0-10387 GCA_964396955.1 uncultured Rikenellaceae bacterium
CTAGCAACTGTTTCAGAGGTTCAAAAGAATATTTCCCGATGGTATATTTCTCTTCTTTCCTGGGAGTTGCCGGGACATTCGTCCTTTTCAGTATTGCCTGTATCCTGTAAAGAAGTTCCTCCATCAGGAAAGGTTTTGTTATATAATCATCTGCTCCTGATCTGAATCCTTCAAGGATATCATCTTTCTGGCTTTTTGCAGTCAGAAAGATTACCGGGATTGCCGGATTGATTTTGCGGATCTCTTTTGCAAGAGTAAGTCCGTCCATTTCGGGCATCATAATATCCAGGATGCAGAGATCATATTGTTTCAGCGAAAATGATTCGAGAGCCTGGATGCCACTTCCCAAAAGGGTGGTTTCCATATTCTTGGCAGCAAGATAATTCCTTAACAGGGAACCAAGATTGCTGTCATCCTCAGCTAGAAGAATTCTTATGCTTTTCATATTTTTCAGGTTTGAGGAATGAAAAGGGCGAATTTTGTTCCTTTATTGATCTGGCTTTCAGCCTTTATTGTGCCGTTGTGCTCATCCAATATTTTTCTGACATAGCTTAAACCGAGACCAAATCCTTTCACATCATGCAGATTTCCTGAATGAACACGATAGAATTTATCATATATTCTTTTAAGATTTTCCTTGCTTATTCCGATGCCGTTATCTTCTATGGTTATGATTATTCCCTTTTTTGTATTCCGGGTCGAAATGATAATCTCAGGATTCTTATTTGAGTATTTGATCGCATTATCTATCAGGTTCGAAATTGCATTGAGGAAGTGTACCTCATCAACCATCGCATAACTGTTTTTTGCATTGAAGTTCCTGCTTATTCTTCCGTTTCTGCTTCCGGTCTGGAGTGCAAAATTTTCAATTGCACTGTTCAGGATATTATGAATATCCATCCCTGCAAAGCTGAGCTTCATCTTCGTCTTTTCAAAAATCGCCATCTGTAAAACCTTCTCCACATGAAATTTGAGTCTCATGCTTTCATCAGAAATTACTTTTGCGAGGTTCTCAATATTTTTATTCTCATCAGGGATTGTTTTATCGGCCATCATTTGTGAAGCCAGTGAAATGGTTGATATTGGTGTTTTCAACTCATGGGTCATGTTGTTTATAAAATCGTTCCTTATCTCCGATATCTTTTTCTGCCGGAAGATCACAATAAAAGTACCTGTGGCCAGCATCAGCAATAAAAGTGTGAACAGGAGTGACAAAAAGCCCAGGGTCCCGATTTCTTCAAATTTATATTGTTGTTCATCCAGGCAATACATTACCAGCTGATGCTGACCGGGGACTGGATCATTTGGGAAAAGCTGCCGTATGAATTTATTTGTCCCGGGGTTATCAGTAAAACCGGGAGTCTTATAGATAATTCCTGACTGTCCGGAACGGATTGAAAACTCAAAATCGAGGTGTATTCCGGCATTATTAAGTGCAATCCTAAGTAGTCTCTTAAGGTTTTCAGGGTCAATTCTTTCCCTTATATCAGGTGTGTTATGAAGGATCTTCTCCATGATGGTTTCCAGGAATACGATTTTATTTGAAACCCTTCCTGTCAGTTCTGCACTTATTGATTCTGCTGAGGTTTCAACAGATTCATCGGGAGAGAATGAAGAAACATTTTCAGATGTTATGAAGATCTTCTGACCGGAACTGGTTATTGTAACGGGTTCCCCGGGATTGTCAAGTCCGTACATGTCAAGCAGTTCCGAGTAAGGCTGATAAATCCGCAATCTTTTTGCCAGCGGTGAATTTGCAGGGATAACAGCTGTAACCGAGTCGGTGGTTGCAGGAGAATCCAGCTCATCAACGATTCTCTTTATCAGTTCATCCTCTTCAAGTTCAAGGACTACTGATTCAAGCGTTTTATTTGCCAGAAGCCTGAATTGCTGGTCAGTGATTTTAATTGCATTACGGATCCAGTATAACTGAATAAGAATGAGTCCCGATATGGCCAGGAAAAAGAAAATTGCCAGTAATACTATGGTAATCCGTTTCATGCAGATACAAAAGTACTTGTATAAAAATCAGGAAGTCACTCTTTAACTTTCTTTAACAAACGGTCTCGTTTAAAAACAAAATATTTTAACGTTTAGTTAAAATGTTGTTAATATTCAGGTATTTAGATGAAAATATTTTTTTATGACAATTGCTGCATATATATTTGCTTATGATTTGGCATGAAATTTGAGTTACAAAATACAGAGGTTTTTTTCATAGGTTAGGTTAGTTTTAGGGTTATCAAAAAATGAGGCTGACGTTCTGAGTCAGCCTCTTCCTTTTTTATATGATTTACCTTCGTGACTCCCGGGACAGATTTATTACCTTTTTAACTTCCATGTCTTTATACTTGGCGGTATTGAACAGATGTTTCCTTATCAAATGAGCTTTCTTCTTTTCAATCCAGGTGAGATTAATTACATATGATGATCCATCCTTAAATATAAGTTTCACCTTCTTCTCCTTGTGAGGCATTACAAGTTCTTTTATATCAGCCCATAGGTATAAGAATTTTTTTGGTTTTACCAGCCCGTATTGAAATTCAATTTTATCATCATCAATAATGAAATACGAATCTTTCTTTTTGATTGTGGCAAACGTAGAGATTATACCTACAACGAAACTAATTCCGAATGGGGCCAATGACAGTATAGGCTTTATGTCATGCATTTTAAAAACCGGGCTTGCAAGGAGGACTCCAATACCGCCAATAAAAAACAAGCCTGTAAAAATCCATAACAGTATCTTTCTCTCTTTTGAAAACTCAGTCTCTGATAAATTGTAATTAATGCTTTCCATATTTTAATGGATTAAATGATTCAGGTTCCTGTCTTTTATTGATTCAGGAGCAATATTAAATACTGCTGTTATACATTCAGCATCTCTGAGGGTTGAAATAATCTGATTGTTATTTGTTTCATTATCAGGATCATGTATCCGGAAGATATAATCAATGTTCTTAAGTTTTCTGACAAGATAATTTTTCCCGGAACGGTTTGAAGTCAGGTCATAGATCAGATTCTGTGATGCTGATGAGTCTGAAAACCTGCTGAATATCACTTCCTCGCCGGACTCATTATTAATTATGACAGGGGTGGAATTTTTAAGTGAGATCTTCAGGTTTTTATTCAGGGAAAGAGAAAGCTTATAATCAGGTTCTGCAGATACGATACCAAGAAGAACAGATTCATCATTCTGACTTATTTTTAGGTGCAACCGCTTTATTTTAGGTGTGGTTCTCATAATGAGCCGGCCTGACCTATAAAGATACGCAAAATTAGGAGATCCTGTTAATAATTCCCGGGAATATCTTTAATTCTCTTCCATGCAAGGCTTGAGGCTTCCTGTTCTGCCTCTTTTTTTGATGTTCCCAGGCCTTTCGAAAATTCCTCCTTATTAATGAAAAGGGTCGTGGAAAACATCGATTTTTTCATTTTAAAATCATATTCTTCGTTATAGGTGAAGATCAGGTTTGCTTTATTCTTCTGCACCCATTCAAAAACGAGGCTCTTATAATCAGTATCAGTATTGACAATCTGATCAAGGTCAAGGTATTTGTTAAGTACATTCTTTATAAAGAGCCTTTTGGTTTTTCTGAATCCCTTATCAAGAAATACTGCTCCGAGGAGAGCCTCAAAGGCATCACCAAAGAGATTCCTGGTAGGATGATTTGAGTTTATATTACTTACAACTATCTTATTGATACCCATTGAAACGGAAAGCTCATTAAGCACTTCTCTGTTCACGATCCTGGCCCTTATTTTTGTCATAAAACCTTCACTGGCATCAGGAAACTTATCGAACAGGAAATCCGACAGTATTGCATCGAGAATAGCATCTCCGAGGTACTCAAGCCTTTCATTATTTACCTTCTTGCCATCGGGAAGTGTAAAGGATGCTGAACGATGGATAAAAGCTATTTCATATAACCTGAGGTTTCCGGGCTTGAAGCCAAGTATCTTTCTCAAACGGAATCCGAATTCCCGTTTGTCAAGCAAATATGTGCCATTTGATTTTTTGGAAAGCAAGAATATTAAACCTCAGCTTTTTTGATGACAATTGATGCGTTGTGTCCCCCGAATCCAAAGGTATTGCTGATAGCAGCCTTTACTTCTCTTTTTTGTGCCTTGTTGGGTGTTATATTCAGGTTTTGATCTATTTGTGGATCCGGAACCCTGAAGTTTATTGTCGGCGGGACAATGCCATTCGTGATGGGCATAATGGTTGCAATGGCCTCAATAGCACCTGCAGCACCGAGGAGATGGCCGGTCATTGATTTTGTGGCGCTAATATTCATCTTATAGGCATGTTCCCCGAACACAGACAAAATAGCTTTTGCCTCAGATATATCTCCAAGAGGAGTTGCAGTGCCATGGACATTAATATAATCAATATCCTCAGGTTTCAGACCTGCGTCCTGCACAGCAAGCTTCATTACATTACATGCTCCGATGCCTTCAGGATGGGGTGCAGTCAAATGATAAGCATCCGCAGTCATTCCCGTACCGGCCAGCTCAACATATATTTTAGCCCCTCTTGCCGTGGCATGGTCAAGATCCTCAACTATTAATGCCCCGGCACCTTCACCCATGACAAAACCATCGCGTGTAAGATCGAATGGGCGCGATGCAGTACTATATTCAGCATTGTTGGTTGACATCGCCATCATTGCATTGAATCCACCTATACCCGGTTCATTTATTGAAGCCTCTGAACCTCCCGCAACAAAAATATCAGCTTTACCGAGCTTGATACAATTAACTGCATCTATCAGAGAATGGGTTGATGATGCACATGCTGATACTGTTGCAAAATTCGGTCCTCTGAATCCGTATTTAATGGATATTGACCCGGAGGCGATATTTGCGATCATCTTGGGTATGAAGTAGGGACTGAAGCGAGGTGTACCATCTCCAAGAACATAACCTCTTATCGCTTCATAAAAAGTGAATAATCCGCCGATACCTGATGACCAGATAACCCCTACACGGTCCTTATCAACAGTGTTCAGATCTAATCCTGAATCAGTAATTGCTTCCTCTGCAGCGATATGTGCAAACTGTGAATAGAGATCCAGTTTATTGGCCTCTTTTCTGTCGAAATAATTAGACGAGTCATATCCCTTGACTTCACATGCAAATTTGGTTTTAAACTTTTCAGTATTAAAGCGGGTTATCATGCCCGCTCCACTTGTACCATTTTTAAGCCCTTCCCAATATTCATGCAAATTATTACCTATAGGAGTCAACGCTCCAAGGCCGGTAATTACAGCTCGTCTCATAAATGGATATTAGCTATGCAAAATTATTTTGCATTTTCCTCAATGTACTTGATAGCATCACCAACGGTGCTGATTGTTTCAGCCTGGTCGTCAGGAATTCCGATATTGAATTCTTTTTCAAATTCCATGATCAGTTCCACAGTGTCAAGAGAGTCTGCTCCCAGATCGTTTGTGAAACTGGCTTCAGCAGTAACTTCTGATTCGTCAACTCCAAGCTTGTCAACAATAATCTCTTTTACTCTTGCGGCAATGTCAGACATAATGATAAATTTTAATTAATAATAATTAAGAACCATGCAAAGAAATATATTTGTACTATATTTTTCAAATGATTTTATGTTTTTTATTTGAAAAGGAGATTAATGCATTGATTTACAAATCGATAAACTTTTTTTCCCGGAATTGTTGAAGTTTTTCTATAAGTGTCAACTATCATAAAATGAGGAATATAGCTATAATGGCGTCCGGCTCAGGGACCAATGCTGAAAATATAATTAAATATTTTTCGAACAAAAAGACCGTAAAAGTTAAGCTTGTCCTGTCAAACCGGCGTGAAGCCTTCGTTTTGAAAAGGGCTGAAGCGCTTAACGTAAAAACCGGTTTTTTCGAATATAATGACTTTTATACCTCCGGGAAGGTACTGGATCTGCTGATGAAGAACAGAATTGATTTTGTGGTGCTGGCAGGGTTTCTGTGGCTGGTCCCGGAAAACATTCTTGAGAAATATGAAGGCCGGATTATTAATATTCACCCCGCTTTGCTTCCCCGCTATGGCGGAAAAGGAATGTACGGCGAAAAAGTACATAAAGCCGTGATAGAAAATCATGACATGGAATCAGGGATAACAATACATTTTGTCAACAGGCATTATGATGAGGGGGACATTATTTTCCAGGCAAGATGCAGGGTTGAGCCGTCGGATACCCCTGAAACTCTTGCGGCAAGAGTACATGTCCTGGAATATGAGCATTATCCTGAAGTCATTGAAAGACTGATACTTAATATGCAGGATACTGTTAAAAAGTCGTAAGGAGGCTTAAAACCACAGCTTTGTTTTTTTCGAATCTTGCCCTGTTTTCTTCTGAGACCGGCTCAACAGGCGGAGCATCGACCTTCAGGGGATCCACCGGAGAACCGTTCTGATAAAACCTGAAATCAAGGTGTGGACCGGTTGAGAGACCACTGCTTCCGACAAACCCTATAACATCGTCTTGTTTAACAAACGCTCCCTGATATACTCCCGGACCGAGCCGGCTGAGATGCAAGTATGCAGTTGAATAGACGCTGTTATGAACAATCCTGACCATTTTACCGGATCCGTTTTCAGTGCCTGCAAAAACGACCCTGCCGTCGCCGATAGCATGAACAGGTGTTCCGACAGGCGCGGCGTAATCAACACCATGATGCGGCCTGCGGATCCTGAGAATAGGATGCATCCTGCTTGCCGAAAAACGGGAAGTGATCCTTGAGAATTTCAACGGTGATTTGAGAAAAGCTTTTCTGAGGCTGTTACCTTCTTCATCGAAAAAAGTCTCTTTTCCGTCCTGGATAAAGGGTATTGCCGTAATTGTTTTTCCGGCCCATGTAAACTGAGCTCCGAAAATCTTACCTATGCCAAGCGATTCATCATCAATGAACATTTCCTCATAGATGACCTTAAAGCTGTCTCCTTTCTGCAGTCCGAAGAAATCAACGGTCCATGCAAAGATGTCGGATAGTTCTGCAACCAGTAAAGGATGCAGTCCCCCGGCAATCATAGATTCCCAAAGGGATGTTTCAATTGTACCGGCTGAATACCTGATTATCTTCCTGATCTCCTTTCTGAAAGGGGTGATATTCAGCGAGTCATTAAAACTGAAAATATAGCAAGTAGTTAGATCATGTTCATAAACAAGATACCTTGCCCGGGCAGCCGAATCGGTATCACAGAAAAGAGTATAATTATTCCCCGCCCTTATAGTTCTCACGTCAAAAACAGAATCTGAATTCCTGACCAGCAGATCAATCTCCTGCATACTTATGCCATGTTCAAGCAGAATGTGGGAGATAAATCCGTTGGGTCTGATATGCCCCGAAATAAGGTTGAATGAGTCAGCGGGAATACCAAAAACCAGTACCGGGACCTTTTGTTCATCTGCAGGAACTGAATCCGGGGTTGATTCAGATAATTCCGGTTTCTCCTTGTTAAAATAACTGCAGGAAACTGAAAGCAAAACCGTTAAAATGAGGAATATGATCTTAATTCTTGAAGTCATCCGATCTTCCAGGTTAGTTTTTGATAACGATGTTCACTATCCTGTTAGGGACAACAAAGATGTTGGAAAGAGTCCCTGTTTCAAGCCATTTTTTTGCCCTCTCATCAGCCAGGACATTTTTAATTATCTCTTCTCTTTCCATATTTACCGGAAGCTCAATCCTGAACCTGACCTTCCCGTTGAATGAAACAGGATACTCAAATACGCTTTCTTTCAGATATTCTTCATTTACCTCGGGCCATGGCTCAAAAGCAAGGGTTTTTTTGTTTCCAAGCAGGCTCCATAATTCCTCTCCGAGATGTGGTGCAAAGGGAGAAAGGATCTTTGCAAAAGTGCAGGCAGTATCTTTTGAAATCCTTCCTTTTTTCATTGCAAGGTTCAGAAAGATCATCATTGCCGAGATTGCTGTGTTGAAATGAAGGTTTTCTATGTCACCTTCAACTTTCCGGATAGCCTGGTGAATTCCTTTTAAAATTTCCCGGTCTTCATCGCCGGATATTATATTTTCAGGATTTGAAAAAAACCTGAAAGTCCTGCCGAGGAAGTTGAAAACACCTTTAACGCCTTTATCATCCCAAGGTTTTATGATATCGAGCGGACCCATGAACATTTCATACAACCTGAGTGAGTCAGCGCCGTACTTTGTTACGACATCGTCGGGATTAATGACATTTTTAAGAGACTTGGACATTTTTGCCACGATCTGTTTCAGTTCAGCCCCTGTTTCACTGTTATAGAATTTCCCGTCCCGTTCCTCTACAAGGTCTGCAGAGACTTTTGCACCTGTCTCATTTTCGTATGCAAACGCCAGTATCATTCCCTGGTTGAACAAACGTGAATAGGGTTCATCAGTGGAAACAATACCGAGATCGAACAGCACCTTATGCCAGAAGCGGCTGTAAAGAAGATGAAGGACAGCATGTTCAGCGCCCCCGATATAGAGATCAACAGGCATCCAGTATTTCTCCCTGACCGGGTCAAAGATCTGCTTGTTGTTTAAAGGATCGATAAAACGAAGGTAATACCAGCATGATCCTGCCCACTGGGGCATTGTATTTGTCTCGCGCCTTCCTTTCCGTCCGGATTTGTGAGTTACGTTAAGCCATTCCGTGGCATTGGCAAGAGGCGATTCGCCGGACTCACCCGGAATATATTTTTCAAGTTCGGGAAGCAAAAGAGGAAGCTCCTTTTCATCAAGCACAGCTATTTCCCCGTCCTCCCAGTGTATAACCGGGAAAGGCTCTCCCCAGTACCTCTGCCTGCTGAAAAGCCAGTCGCGCACCTTATAATTGACTTTTGCCTTCCCGAGGTTTTTTGACTCAAGCCATCTCGTAATTTTTTCAATACCAGCCTCCTTATTCAGACCGTTTATATCTATTCCTGTTGATTTATCTGCTGAGTTGATGTATTTTCCATCTTCAGTCCAGCATTCCTTACCTGAAATGATCTTCTTTTTCAGGTCCTGATCTGCAACATCAGGATCCTGGATACAGGCTATAGGAAGCTTGAATTTTTCAGCAAATTCAAAATCACGCGTATCATGAGCAGGGACAGCCATTATCGCACCGGTACCATAACCAGTTAATACATAATCAGCCACCCATATTGGTATCTTTTTGTGATTCACCGGATTAATAGCATACCTGCCGGTAAAGACACCAGTCTTCTCCCTGGCCAGGTCTGTACGGTCGAGATCCGATTTAAGCGATGCCGCCTTTATATAATCATCAACTGCTTTTCTGTTTTCATTTGTGGTTATCAGACCGGTAAGGAGATATTCAGGAGCAATTACCATATATGTCGCTCCGAATAAGGTATCCGGACGTGTTGTAAAAACAGTTATTTTTTCATTTAATCCTTCAATAGAGAAATCGACCTCTGCACCTGTTGACCGGCCTATCCAGTTGCGCTGCATATCCTTAATTCCTTCTGGCCAATCGAGTTTTTCCATTCCTGAAAGCAGTCTTTCCGCGTACAGGGGGATCCTCAGCATCCACTGCCTGAGGTTTTTCTTTTCAACCCTGTTACCACATTTCTCATGCGAGCCGTCATAAAGAACCTCTTCATTAGAGCAAACAATCCTGCAGGCCGGACACCACCACACCTGGGCATTCTCGTAATAAGCAAGCCTTTTTGATCCGATGTAATCCAGCATCGCTTTTTTCCCGAGTTTCTTGATTTCATCCGGGATAATTAATTCTGAAACAGGCCTTCCCTTCTGAAGCTTCTCATCGAACCATGTATTAAAGAGTCGTATAAAGATCCACTGGGTCCATTTGAAATATTCCGGATCAGTGGTATTAATTTCCCTCTCCCAGTCATAGCTGAGCCCGAGTTCCCTGATCTGACGCCTGAAAGTATCGCAGTTGCTTTTTGTGGTAACTGACGGATGTGTCCCTGTCTGTATCGCATACTGTTCCGCAGGCAGTCCGAAGGCGTCCCAACCCATAGGGTGGAGCACATTAAATCCTTTCATCCGCTTATACCTGCTGTAAATATCAGTTGCTGTATATCCCTCAGGGTGACCAACATGGAGGCCTGCGCCGGATGGGTAAGGGAACATATCGAGCACATAACACTTCTCAGGGTTTGTCAGATCATCAGGGGTTTTAAATGTTTTGTTCTCCTCCCAGTATTTCTGCCACTTTTTTTCAATTTCACTGAAATTGTAATCCATATCCGCTCTATTAAAAATCAACCGGTAACCGGTAGCCTGATGCCTGTCGCCGGCTTTTGGTCTGCGAAAATAGGAAAACTTTGGGAAATTGTTGTAAAACCGCCCGTTTGATGTTACTTTTGCTGCGTAATCCGGTCCCGTAGTTCAATGGATAGAATGACAGATTCCGGTTC
>CAYNGW010000063.1:0-10372 GCA_964396955.1 uncultured Rikenellaceae bacterium
TATCATTCATTGCCAGGTTAATAACCTCATTAACAGGGCGTTTTCGGTGCAGAGGGATAAATTCCCTTAACCTGTCAAAAACTACGACAGTATCGTTGATAGAATATCCGATAACTGTCAGGATCGCGGCAATGAATGACTGATCGATCTCCATTGAGAATGGAAGGATCCCCCACAAAAGTGAAAAGATGCCAATTACGATCATTGTATCATGGGCAACAGCTATCATGGCTCCAAGTCCGTACTGCCAGTTTTTGAACCGGATAAAAATATACAGGAACATAATTACCAGAGATAAAAATACAGCCCCGACAGCTCTTCTTTTAATATCGGCAGCAATTGTCGGCCCGATCATTTCAGAGCTTATCCTGTAATCAGTCAGAAATTTTTCTTTTGTCACATCAGAGCCTGCCATATCTTTAAGTCCGTTGTACAAGGCTGTTTCAACCTCGTCATCGACCCCGGTTTCATTTATCTTATACTTTGTAATAATTCTTACCTGGTTTTCGCTGCCGAATGTTACAACCTGCGGTGCTTCACCAAAAGCCCTGGTCAGCCTGTCAGCAACATCAGCAGTTAATACGGACTGTTCAAATCTTACAACATACGCGCGTCCTCCCGTAAAATCGATTCCCGGATTAAGTCCTCTGATAAACAATGACCCGATACCAATCAGTGTAATAATTATTGAGAATGCATAAAAATATTTCCTTTTCCCTATAAAATCAACATGCGTATTTTTTAAAATATTGGCAGTTATTTTTATAGAAAAAGAAAGGCTGGCGTTTCTTTTAAGCAGCCATTCGTAAATGAGCCTGGTGATATAGATTGCACAGAAAAGAGAGGTAATAATACCAATTACCAGTGTCGTTGCAAAGCCTTTAATAGGACCTGTTCCAAAGACATAAAGGATTATACCTGTTAAAAGGGTTGTAATATTGGAGTCAAGGATAGCGGACATAGCTCCCTTGTATCCATCAGCAATTGCCAGTTTGTATCCCTTCCCTGCACGAAGCTCCTCCCGTATTCTTTCATAAATAAGTACATTCGCGTCCACCGACATGCCCATTGTCAGAACGATACCGGCAATACCCGGTAAAGTCAGTACCGCACCCAGTGATGTCATTACGCCCATAAGCAGGAATATGTTGCCTACCAGTGCAATATCTGCTATGGTCCCGGCACTTTTGCTGTAATAGAATATCATATATAGAAGTACAATAACAAATGATATTGCCATTGAGACCAATCCTGCATTTATTGCTTCTTTACCAAGAGTAGGCCCAATAACAGTATCTGAAATAATTCTTGCCGGGGCAGGCAGTTTACCTGATTTCAAAATATTAGCCAGGTCATCAGCCTCTTCTATTGTAAAATCACCAATGATTTCAGTACTGCCGCCGGTAATTTCATTCTGAACCCTGGGGTAGGAACGCACATAACCGTCAAGCACCAATGCGATGCACCGGTCAATATTTTCACGTGTCATCCTCTGCCATGTCTTGGCTCCTTCTGCATTCATTGTGAAATCAACCTTGACTTCTGATCCTGTTATGCCTGAGGAGGGTCTTGCCCCGGTTATTGCATCGCCGCCAAGCGGAGCACGTCCATCGCGGGTTGTCACTTTTATTGCATGCAGCTCGTAGTATGTCTTTGTTTCGTCCCATTTATAAGGATTTTGGCTCCAAAGGAATCTCACATCACGGGGGAACAGTGCCTTTATCTGATTCATATTCAGGTAACTGTTGACTTTTGCAGTGTCTTTTCCGCTTGCAAGACCGACCATGCTTGATTGTAGCGGTTCTCCCTGTGCAGTTACACGAGGATTAAGAATTCCAAACAGGGGATTCTGTACAGTGAATTCTTCAAGTGTGCTTGCAGCGGCTGCCTGAGTTGTATCTTTTTCAATGAGATCAAGGAGACTCTGGTCTTCCTTTTTTGTTGTATCGGCAGGAGCAGCTTCTAAAACGCCCTGATCAGGAGTAATTTCAGTTTTCCTTGAATTATCCTGAATTCCCTTGAGGAGATTGTTTGCTGCAGACAGATAACCTATTATTTCACTGTTTTCATAAGTCTCCCAGAATTCCAGGTTTGCTGTTCCCTGGAGCAGTTCACGAACACGCTGGGGATCTGTCTGTCCGGGAAGAGAAATAAGTATACGACCTTTTGTTGCAAGCTGTGTGATGTTGGGCTGAACAACACCAAACCGGTCAATCCTTGTCCTGAGTATGTTGAATGCATTGTCAATTGCGCTCGAAATCTCATCATCAAGAACTTCCTTCACTTGTTCATTGGTGGAATTGAAGTTGATCCTGTCCCTCAGGTCAACTGTCCCGAAAATTGCAGCCAGTTTTGCGTTCGGATCAATTTCCTGGAATGCTCTCCCGAACAGGGTAAGAAAATCAAGCTGGCTTTGCTGCTGATTTTGCTTTGCCCTTGCAAGAGCGTCAGTAAATGTTTTATCCGTACTGTAATTTGAAAGGGCCTTTAGAATATCCTCGACAGAAACCTCAAGGATAACATCCATTCCGCCTTTAAGGTCAAGACCAAGGTTAATCTCTCTCTTCTGACACTCCTTGAAAGTGTAACCTAAAAAGTTCCAGTCATCTTTTGTAAGGGTTGAAACCGAATCAATATAATGATTCTGCTTAACCAGATTGCCCTGTGCAAGTTCCCTGGCATCCTTCTTAATCTTTGAGGTTGCAAAAGTAAATGAAAGCTGATAAATAGACACCAGCGCCAATGCAATTGCCAGAATGATAATAGCTGCTTTGTTCTGCATTTGTATTTTTTTTGATGTTTATTGAGGCGCAAATATATTAAATTTTTACATAAAAAAAGGCTGAATATCTATCTTATCCAGCCTGATTATATTTATTCGATCGTTTCTTATTGAACCAGATTTTCATAATCTGATTCCAGGGATTTCCTGTTAAGAAAATCATAAAGAGCCAGACTCCGGATGTTGAAGAAATAATTCCAGTAATTCTGCAATGCCATAACATAAGCTCTTCTGTTCTCGTCTTTTTTAGTATCAGCATTATTAAGTTCAAGCACTGTTATCTTGCCGATCAGGAATCTTTGCTTGGTTACTTCATACATTTTTGCGGCGACTGTATCCGATTTGGCAGCAATTGCTACCTGTTCTGCCTGGAGGTTGAATTGTTCAACGTCGAGAAGAAGATTCTGGTCAAAATCAACAAGTGCCTGTTCCGATTGCACCTGTGCCAGTTCAAGGCTTGACTGTGCCATCCGGTATCTTCCCCGGCCAAGTCCCCAGTCAAGTATCGGCATGGTTATTCCGAGCCTTATGGTCTGCTGCTGATTGGACTCCGAATAAGCGTTGGCAAACACAGGGTCCTGGTCCCTTAATCCGAAAGAAGCTGTCAGGTTGGCATTAAGCCCCTTTTCAGCTTTAGCCTGTGCAACACTGCTTTGTGCAGTAAGCAGGGTAAGCTGTTGAGTGAGCATTTCAGGATTGTTGGCGTGGGCAAGTTCAAGAACTTGCTGAGCATCAACCTGTAAAGCGGGAATCTCGCTTGGAAGAATAAGTTCAATTCTTACATTTTCGTTAAATCCCAGGAACGATCTGAGGCGGATCTCCCTGTCTCTCAGGTTCATCTCAGCCTGTTTCCTCGAAGTTTCAGAGTTCAGCCACGAAAGCTGCATCTGTAGAAGCTCATCTTCAGCTATAGTACCAAGGTTATAACGTCCCTGCGCCATCCTCCACAAAGTATCGGCGTTCAGGTAATTCATCTCAGCGATCTGCTTGTTTATCTGTGCAAGAGCAAGTGAAAAGAAGTTCTGAACAGCCTGTATATGAACAGCTTCAATATTTTCGAGAAAAGTCTTTTTGGCCGATTCATATTTCAAAGGTTCTGTTTTCTTCTGCCATTTAAGCTCATTGTATCTGAATAAAGGCTGAACAAGCCTGACACTTAATGGTGCAGTAATATATTTGTTTTCATCCTTTTCAAAATCGTTCTCAAGGGTAAGGTCTGATTGTAATGAGAGTGAACCTCCTGTCATTCCTATATTTTGAGTAAGTGAGAGAGAGCCAATTGTCTGAAGAATGTTCGTTGATATATAATCGTACTGATTGGTCACCGAGTTCCAGACCCTGCTAAAAGCCGTACTGTAATCAGGGGTCGATCCGGTAAGGGTTAGTGAAGGTCTGTACTGTGCTATAAATGTCCTGTATTGCCAGTAACTGGCCCGGAACCTGTGCTTTGCCATCATGGCATTGGGAGATTGCTCCTCTGAAAGTCTTATCACATCTTCAAATGAAAGCTTCATCACTTCCTGAGCAGAAGCTTTTTGTACCAGTAACGGAAATGCTGCGATAATTGTAAGTAATAATAATCTCTTCATTATTAATATTTTATTCATATCTTAATGATTCTATCGGATCTTTTTCTGAGGCACGCTTTGCAGGTGAATAACCAAAAACCACGCCTACAGCCGCTGACACGCCGAAAGCAATAAATACTGAGAAGAATGACACAATAGTCATTATTCCCGCAATCTGCTCTATCAGCTTGGCCATGATAACTCCAAGGAATACTCCTATAAAACCTCCGGTTACGCTTATCAGAACTGCTTCTGAAAGAAACTGTACAACTATATCCATTTTCTTTGCTCCGATAGCCATTCTGGTGCCGATCTCTTTTATTCTTTCCATGACCGAGGCGAACATAATGTTCATAATACCGATGCCGCCGACGATCAGAGAAATGCTCGCAATAGCCCCGAGAACGATATTGAAAATGTCTTTTGTCCTTTGCTGTTGTTTAAGAAGCAGTTCAGGGACAGTAATTTCAAAATCCTTTACATTGGTATGACGACGCATAAGCATCCGGCTCAGGATTTCTGTTGTCGGATTGATCTGTTCGGTTTCAGTAACCTGAACGACGATCCTGTCGAGCTGGTTATAATTGGTTTCAACATCAGAGCTTGCATCTGAACTGCTCACAATCACCCTTCCCATTCCTCCTCCGAATCCGCCAGGTCCTCCCATTATCATTATGTTTGTGGAAGCTTCCGATACCAGTTTTGTATTCACAAGAGCCCGGTTCTGATACCTTAGAAACATAGTCTGGATCGGGATATAAATATTGTCGTTATAAACATTTACACCTTTTTCCTCGAAGCCTGTCAGGCTGACAGTTGTCTTCTGAAGCACTCCAATCACCTTGAGCCAGATACCGTTGAATTTTATGTATTGCCCTATCGGATCAACCTGGCTGAAGAATTTTGCCCTTATGTTTGCCCCGATTATACAGACCTGTATCCCGTTCTCTTCCTGGTAAGTATTGAAGAAAGCACCGGATGTCAGCGGCAGGTTATACAGGTGGAAGTAATCATTGGAGACACCAACCAGCTTTGCGGTATACTTAACACCGTTCATCATAGCTGTTGAGTTAAATGAAATCTCAGGGCTTATTCTTTTTACCGAAGGAATGGTTTCACGAATTGCATCTACATCAAGCATGCTCAGTCCTCTTGAAAACTTCTTTGTCTGTTTTTCGCCTTCATCGCTGGAAGACGTCTGGTCCTGGATAATGGGATTTATAAGGATGTTGTTAACCCCCACCATTTTCATCTGTTCCATGATCTCCTGCTTTGCTCCTTTTCCTATTGCAAGCATTGCTATTACTGCAGCAACCCCGAAGATGATACCAAGAGCGGTAAGCATTGATTTCAGCTTGTTGGATATAATTGATTCAACAGCAATTTCTATGTCGTGGGAATATCTGAGGATAAATTTGAACATTGTATTACCTGTTTAAATTATCTGTTAATTGTGGTTTGCCGGGTCTGCTGCGTTTGCTGGGTCTGTCCCGGACCCTGGGTCGGCTGATTCTGGTTGAAACGACGTATTGCTGCAGTATCTCTTGGTCCGCCCTGTGGCATATTGCCCCTCATCTGCTGGAACCTCCGCATGGCAGCTGTATCCATTGTCCTTCCCTGTCCGGGCTGCATATTGCCTCTCATGTTCTGGAACTGCTGCATCATCTCGGGTGTCATCTCCATCATTCCGGGTCTTCCTCCAAAACCTCTCTGTGCCTCCTGATTGGCTCTCTCTTCAGCTTCTTTCTTTTCCTTTTCTTTTTGCTTGATAATTGTTATAAGCTCTGTACCGGCAATCCTGGTGAATTTTTCCGGTTCCTCAGGGCTGTTCAGATATATCTGTGTTCCGGGTTCAAGCCCTTGTTCAACAACCACATTATTCTCATTTGATTCGCCAAGTACCACAACCTGCCTGGTGCCATTCTTCAGATAAACGAACGGGATAGAGTCTGCGCCGGTCATTACACTTTCCAGCGGAATATAAGTAACATCACTGATGGTTTTAGTGATTACCTTGTTTCCGGTTGTCATCGATGGCCTCAGAATCAGGTCTGAACCATTAACCTTAATGGTTACTTCAAAGACCTTGGCATCAGCATTGGGAAGCTGCTCACCAATATTGGCAACACTTATCACGGTACCGGTATATTTCTTTTCGGGAAATGCATCTACAAGAATATCAACGTTCTGGCCTGCCTTTACCTTGCTGACGTCAATTTCGTTTACATAAGTCTTTGATATCATGCTTGTCATATCCGGCAGAGTTGCGACGACATTATCCCAGGGGCTTATTGATGATCCCACTTTCCTCTTTGCTCCTGTTCTGTCTCTTTTATAGATGACCATCCCTGATGACGGAGCAGAAATCACGAATTTTGAAAGTACCGTCTGAAGATCTGCAACTCTCTGACGCTGTTCAGCCAGCTGCGTTTTAATAGTCCTCATATCCGAGCGGGCCTGTTCAACTTTCAGTTCATAACCACGAATGGACTGCTCCAGGGAACGGTTTGCCTTATCGAGGTTTATTTCTGCCTGCCGAATAGTCGTCGGAGGTTCATATTTCGATTCCTGAAGGGTTATATTTGCTTCTTCAACAGCAAACCTCAGGTTCTTGATATTATCCCTGAGGTTGCTGAGAGTAACAGCCGTATCAAGGATCTTAACCTCAAGGTTGGTTTCATAAGTAATCAGCCTCTCAAGCTCATCCTTCAGGCTGTTGTCAAATGACGTCCTGTCAAGAGTTGCCACATAATCACCTTCCTTTACCTCAGTGCCTTCAGGTACCAGGTCAGTGATCTTGATATCCATTGCCCTGATCATCCTGCTCTGCGTAAATTCAGGTCCTGTTATATCTATGGAATTCTCAGCCTGCAATTCGCCTGTCGTGGTGACTAATATATCAAACTGTCCTCTCTGTGCCTCAACATAAAGATTTGCCAGATCTTTCCTTGAGGCTGTCCTGCTGACCATAATAATAATCAAAATCGCCACAACTGCAACAATAGCTGTAATGATAAGTGTCTTCTTCATAATATGCTTTACTTATATAATTGCCAAAAAAATCGCCGTAAAATTATCCAAAACAGATTTCCGAATGGTATTCATTAACAATATTTAACATCAATGATCTCATTCTTTACCACTAAAAGACACCTTTCAGGGTACGTTTATTCCGGGTAAATGGGAAAAAATAAAGATGTTTTAGGATTTATTAACAATTGAAATGATTTTCCCTGCCAGTTCCTCGGCTTCCTGAAGAGTTCTGCCCTCGGCATATACCCGCATTATCGGCTCCGTGTTCGACTTCCGTATCTGAACCCAGCCGGCAGGATAATCGATTCTCATTCCATCCCGATCATCAATCTCCTTATCACGGAACTCTTTTCTGATGGTATCAAGAATCATATTGAAATCTGTTCCCGGATCAAGCGTCATTTTCTTTTTTAAAATGACATAACCGGGATATTGTCTCCGGAGCTCAGAGCATCTCATCCTGCTTTTTGAAAGGTGTGTCAGGAAGAGGGCAATCCCAGCAAGTGCATCACGGCCATAGTGAAGTGCAGGATAAATAATTCCCCCGTTCCCTTCTCCTCCGATAACTGATTTCCTTTTTTTCATCTCCTCAACCACGTTTACCTCTCCCACGGCAGATGAAAAATAACTGCAGTTATATTTTTCCGTAATATCTTTTAACGCTCTCGTGGAGGAAACATTTGAAACGGTACTGCCCGGAGTGTGGCGAAGGATATAATCAGATACAGCAACAAGCGTATATTCCTCGCCGAACATTGTACCATCCTCACATATAACAGCCAGCCTGTCCACATCAGGGTCCACAACAAACCCAATATCAGCTTTCCCCCGTTTGACAAGATCAGAAATCTCCTTAAGATTCTCAGGAAGAGGTTCGGGATTGTGTGCAAAATTCCCGTCAGGGATAAGATTCAGTCCGGTTACTTTTTTCACTCCCAGAGCGTTCAGCAGCTGAGGGACGATTATGCTGCCGACTGAATTGATACAATCGACCGCAACGGTAAGTCCGGCTTTCTTTATTTCATCAGTATCTACAAGATCAAGATCAAGTATCTGATCTATGTGCTTTTGCCCCCATGAATCATCATTTACAATTGAACCTTCAGAACCGGAAGTAACAAACTCAAATTGTTCTGATGCTGCCAGCTTCAATACTTCTTCACCATCGTTGGCAGAAAGGAATTCTCCCTTTTCATTCAACAGCTTCAGTGCGTTCCATTGTGCCGGATTATGACTTGCCGTTACAATTATGCCTCCCCTCGCTCCTGTACCTGTCACGGCGATTTCCACCGTCGGAGTGGCAGCCATTCCAAGGTCGGTGACATTGATCCCCATGCTTCGCAATGTGGTTATTACCAGGCTGCTGACCATTGGTCCTGACTGTCTTGCATCACGACCAATAACCACTGGTGCCTGGCTGCCCGTACTTCTTATTTTTACCCAGGAGCCGAAACCAGCCGTGAATTTTATAATATCTACCGGGGTCAGATTTTCTCCTGGTTTTCCCCCGATAGTTCCCCTTATCCCTGAAATTGATTTTATTAATGTCATTTTATTCTTCTTCAGAATCACAAAGGTGCGAAAAAAACATCAAATCGTAAATTGTCAAATAATTGTACCTTTGCAGCCTGTAATAATGGTAAAATGGACAGGAGAGTATCAGGGAAAAAAGGACCGGAACTGATAAGGCTTAACCGGTTCATTGCAAACAGCGGAGTCTGTTCGCGAAGGGAGGCTGATGAGATTATCCGGAAGGGATTTATTACCGTCAACGGAAAGCGGATTACTGATCTTGGGACAAAAGTCACATATAACGATGATGTGAAATATAAAGGCAAAAGACTGTCGGCAGAGAAAAAAGTCTATATCCTGATGAATAAGCCCAAAGGTTATGTGACTACAGTTGAGGATCCGCATGCTGAGTTTACAGTCCTTGACCTGATCGGTGATGCCTGTAAGGAAAGAGTCTACCCGGTCGGGCGGCTGGATAAGTCTACCACGGGTGTCCTTCTTCTTACGAACGACGGCGATCTCACAGGTAAGCTGACTCACCCGAAATACAACAGGAGGAAGGTCTATCATGTCTTTCTTGACAAAACGGTTTTAAAAGAAGATCTTTTCCGCCTTTCTGAAGGAATTAAACTTGATGATGAACTTGTTGCAGCAGATGCAGTATCGTATGCTGATCCTGATGACAGGACACAGATAGGGATAGAGCTTCACTCAGGACAGAACAGGGTGGTCAGAAGAATGTTTGAGTCGCTTGGCTATAAGGTCAAAAAGCTCGACAGGGTATATTTTGCCGGCCTTACAAAGAAAAACCTGCAACGGGGTAAGTGGAGGTTCCTGACTCAAAAGGAGATCACCATGCTTAAACGGGGTATCTTTTAACCGGACATTATGAATCACAGGTCAGGTTTTGTAAATATACTTGGTAATCCCAATGTCGGAAAATCGACTATCATGAATGCTCTTGTGGGTGAGAAGCTTTCGATAATCACAAAGAAGGCACAGACCACAAGGCATCGCATCATGGGGATCGTTAATGGTGATGATTTTCAGATAGTTTATTCTGACACACCGGGAATTATCAAGCCGCAATACAAGCTCCAGGAAGCAATGATGAGCTTTGTGAAAATTGCCATGACCGATGCTGATGTGATCCTCTATGTTACTGACGTAAATGAAAATCCTTCCGTTGAAAGGGAATACACTGAAAAGATAAAAGAGTCGGGCATCCCAGTAATTATTGCCGTCAACAAAATTGACCTTTCAAACCAGCATGACCTGGAAAAAATAACCGGTTTGTGGAAGGAATCCTTTCCGGGATCACCGGTAATACCTGTTTCGGCACTGAACAGATTCAACCTTGATACCCTTCTGAATGCAATACTCAGCAGGCTGCCGGAGGGAAAACCGTTTTTCCCGAAAGATCAGCTTACCGACAGGTATGAACGTTTTTTTGCCTCTGAGATCCTGCGGGAAAAAA
>CAYNGW010000064.1:0-10294 GCA_964396955.1 uncultured Rikenellaceae bacterium
AAACAATCTTGAGATCAGTAATATACATAAGTTTTGAAATTTATGGATATGATAGGCAGACCACCTCAAAGTTTTCCGCGATCTGACTCCGTTACCCTATGATCTAAATAAATTCCTTTGTGCGCGGATAGTATTTGAAGGTTCCTTATTTAATTCTTATGTTATTTAAATATCAATTGTGCAAAATTGTAAAGATTGTTCCTCCAGACCGGCCAGGCGTGTCCTCCGGGATATTCACTATATGTATACTTGATCTTCATCTCATCGAATCTGGCCATCATTGTCTGACAGTTGTTATAAGCTATATCCTCCTTTCCGCCCATTGCAATCCAGAACTGTTTTATATTACTGTTTATCTTATCAGCATTTTGTTTCATAATAGAATATTGTTTTTCTGCAAGGTCGTTCTGCATGGGAGTAATCCATCCGGAGCTGAATACTCCAAGGTAGCTGAATACATCAATACTATTAACTCCGACATAAAGGGTTTGTATTCCACCCATGGATAAACCCGCAAGAGCCCTGTTCCTGGCATCGGTTTCTGCCCGGAAGTTTTTTTCGACAAAGGGAATGATGCATTGCTTCAGCTCTCTTTCAAACATTCTGAGGGTGTTCTCCCCAAATCCCTGTTGCCCGGTAACATTTCCGTCAGGCATTACTATCAGCATCGGCTTTGCTTTGTTTGCTGCGATGAGATTATCAAGGATAAGGTCTGTTTTACCCTGTGTAGCCCAGCCTCTCTCATCTTCGCCTCCGCCGTGAAGTATATAAAGCACGGGATATTTCTGATCGGTATTGACATCATATCCGGCAGGTTTGTAGATATAGAACTGACGCCATGTATTGAATGCTGTGGAATAATATCTCTTAATGGCAATCTCACCGTGCGGGACATCTTTTACTGTGTAATAGTCATCGCCGCTGAATGGGACTTCAATCCCGCTCGCCATGCGGCCCATACCATAAAATGTCTCACTTGATGGATCGGCGACTGCAAATCCGTCAATCAGAAGTGAATAATAATGAAATCCTTCGGTTAAAGAATCGGTTTTTATTTCCCATACACCCTCGCTGTTCTTTACCATATCATATTTCTTTGCCAGATCGAGCTGGACTTTCTGAGCATCAGGAGCCGTTACACGAAAAACAGCACTTCCGTCGGGCATTATCTGGGGATATTTGCCTCCTCTTATATTGGAGGGAGCAGGTGTTCCTAACATGCTGTATTTATTGAACTTAGATATGTCGACCGGTTTAAAGATCAGCTGTGAGAACATATAGAGGCTGTTTTTCCAGACTTTAAAGTCATGCACACCGGGTTCAATATAATAGATATGCGGAACGTTATTGGCATTAAGATAGTCGTGTGTACGCTTGCTGTAGGTAATGAGTCCGTCGGCATCCCCGCATGAAATCCATAGCAGTTTCAGCTTCTTCCTGGTTTCATCAGGATTTGGCACCAGCTGCTCAGGAGGTTTGGTATTCGGGGCTGATGAGAATCCACCCACCCAGGCAAACACATCGAGGTTGCCCAGTCCGAAATTAAGTGATTGTCCGCCGCCCATCGACAATCCTGCAATAGCTCGATGCTCACGGTCTTTGATCACCGGATACTTTTTCTCAATAAAAGGAATAAGGTCGTTAAGCAGATCCTTCTCGAATGTTGCAAAGGCCTGTACTCTGTCAGGAGCCATCATATTTTTACCTACCCGGTCGTCCTTTATGGCCCTGCCGTTGGGCATCACCACGATCATCGGTTCGATTTTTCTGTCGGCAAACAGGTTATCCAGGATAACCTGTGGCTGTCCTCCTTTAAGCCATTCCTTTTCATCGCCGCCGATACCATGCAGGAGGTATAGAACAGGATACTTATTGTTTTTTGAGTAACCGGGAGGTGTGTAAATTAGTGATCTGCGATTTGCTCCAACTGTTTTTGAAGCATAGCTGATGGAATCAATTTTCCCGTGAGCAATACCGGCACGAAGGGAATCAAAGCCTGCCGGTGCATGCTTTACGATATTTTGTGAATTTGCAGTCATGATGACCACAATCAACGCAGTAAAGAGGGCGATTGACTTTTTCATGGTTTTCTGATTTATTTTATTCTTGTTTTACTTCATTCATATATGGAGGTAATTCAGTTATCCTCATTTTCGGACTTATGGTATTTATTTAAAATTCTCAGACTACTCCTTAAACAACTGCTGCAGAGTGCTTGTAAGGTATGAACTAGCGCGTAACCGGAATCGGAACTTGAGCGGGCAAAGACTCCGCGGGTTTGCCAAAGACAGTGAACTCTAAAATTCCCAGTGGTGTGGTTCGTGGCCAGTCCGTCAAGGTAAGTCGAACGAAACGGCATTTCACCGGAAGGATTTCCTTAAAGATCGTGTTCCTCTGGATATTATTCTCAGTCTGATCAAGAGCTGTGGTGTATGCCTCGCCATTCATTGACACTTCGATCTTGTATTGATATGCTTCGATAGCTGGCCGTGCCGGAGCTGCCAATGGAGCCGGAGCCTCCGTTGCCTGACGTCTGCCAAAGCCGCGTCTCCCTCCTGTGAACATCAGACGGACGCCATCGATGGTGAACAATTGCACAACATCAAAATTGTTGCCGGTGAAAGCTCGATCGTAAGAGTCGGCAGTGTATCGGTCGGCGCTGGTTCCCACCAGGTGCCGCTTGAGTTGTCGACAGCATAGGCTGCATCACGTCCCGGCTGCTGTGAGGAGAATTTTGAAAGCGCGTTCATCGCATTGACCTTGTTAATGGTTACCGGCATCGATCCGCTACTACCTTTTGAAGGATCAATACCTGCAATGGGAGCCCATTGTGGGGTATCGGTTACTGTTACTGCCATGTTCCCGTCTTTATCGAAGGTGACGCGATCCATTCCAATGCGCCTTCCACCGGGTGGGTTAGAGAGAACGATTGTATAGAACTGCCAAAGCTTCCCGTCGGGTCCTTCAACGATACTGCCATGAGCCGGCCCTGTGACCAGACCCTCTGTTTTTCGGAGCAGAGGATTATTTGGTGCATATGTGAACGGACCCATGGGTGATTTCGCCGTATAATATCCCTCGGCGTAGGTCTTCCATTGTGTTCCCGAAGCTGAGTACTGCAGATAATAGATGCCTTTATGTTTTTGAAGCCACGGGCCTTCGACCCACGCAACATCCGTATACTCGTTCATCTCTCCGTAACGTTCCCAGATGTGGTCGCTGTTGAATCTGAAAAGATGTTTGACTGAACCGGCGAACCTGCTAAGGTCGTTCGGATCAAGGGGCACAACATAGATGCCGCTAACCCCGCGACCCGGGTAATATAGATACGGCTTATTGTCGTCATCGATAAAAATATCCACATCGAAAGCACCGTTCCAGCCTCCCTTGACATCGGGAGTATTTTTCCATTCTCCAATACTTGTATATGGACCCAGCGGATTGTCAGCTTTGAAGACCGGGCCGTCATTACCGCACATATAGAAGCTGCCGTTGTATTTCACGACATGTGGTGCAACAGGAACGTTTTCAACACGCTGGAAAGACCAGTTAATCATATCATCAGAGATCCATGCTCCACCGCCCGTGCAGAACATGTAGTACTTGCCTTTCTCCAGTATGACCGTGACATCGCCTGACGCATTACCGCCTTGCCCTATAATCATGGGTAAAGGATTACAATAGCGTGCTGTTTTACCAGTCTCAGGGTTTTGTGCATTGGTGGTTGAGGCCGCCAGAATACATAATATTGCCCCGGCAAGCAATAAACGGACGACAGATTTTTTATTCATCTGGATTCATTTTTCGTAGTGTACAATAAAAGAAAAATCACTTTTTAAAAAGTAATGGCGCAAACTGAAACAAGTCTCTTCGCCAGGTTAACCATTCATGAGCAGTGCCAATGGATTCTTAATAGACGTATTTGATACCTGCTTTTTCTAACATAGTGCGAAATGCACCAACAGAGCCGGGGAATGGATTGGGTTCTTTCGTGCCCAGGCCAAGCCAGAAGAGCTTGATCTGCCTGTTGAGCGCTGCGCCGTCTTTGAATTTCCCGTTCGAGAATGTTGCTGGATCAAGTACCTCAGTTCTCGGATAGTTCGATGTGCCGCTGAAGCCACCGATGTGGGAGAACTTGTCCAGATTGTTCATAGTGATCTGGATGGTCTGATTGGCTCCCATCGAAAGTCCGGCCATTGCCCTGTGCTCACGATCGGCAATCGTCCGGTATGAAGCGTCGATCATCGGAATAATCTCCTTTATCATGACTTCCTCGAAAGCCGAGCTGCTACCAGCCGGCCGGCCTGGAGTTCCTGAACTCTGTGCCTGTATTTCATTTAATAACCTTATCAATTGATTTATATTAAAATTATCATAAAGTAAAACGTTTTTTGTTATTCACTCCATTATTTAATCTTTAAACATGAGCGGTGCAAGTTCAAGAAGGCTGCGACGCCAGGTCTGGAACTCGTGACGTGTTTTCTCAGAAACATAAGAGACAGCGTTGATGCCGGCCTCTTTTAGAGCAACGGCGGATTTCTTGACGCCATCTGGATTTTCGAAGCTGCCGCAGCTCAGGAAGATGAGTTTGACCTTCGATTTGTCTTTGATTTCGTCCGGCATGTAGGTGCCACCGCTCAGGAGTGCATAGTGCGAAAACACATCAGGCCGGGCAAGCGTAATCGTTTTGGTTTCCATGCCGCCCATAGAGAGACCGGCCATAGCGCGATGAGGCTGATCAGCAAGCGTGCGGAAGCCGGCATCAACATAAGGTATCAATTCGTCGATGAGAACCGTCTGAAATGGTTCGATCTTGAAACTTTTCATACCGCCCATCTTAACATCGTTTGTCATACCATAAGTCATAACAATGATGAAGGGCTTGATTTTACCTTCGGCAATCATGTTGTCCATGATCAGATTGGCGTGACCCTGGTTACTCCATGCGGTTTCATCCTCTCCCCAGCCATGCTGCAGATAGAGTACCGGGTAGCGTTTCTTTTTATCCTTTTCGTAACCGGGAGGGGTGTAAACGAATGCCCTTCGTGAGGTGTTTGTACTCGGTGAGGGGAAAAGGATCTGCTCTACTTTACCGTGGGGAACATTTTTCAGCGCATAAAAGTCCTGGTCGTGAGCGGGTATTTCGATGCCGCTTTCCCAGCGGGTAGAACCATAGAAGTTTAAAGTGCCGGGATCGTTAAACACTCCACCATCAATCGTCAGGTGGTAGTAATGGAAGCCCTCATCCATCGGTCCTGCTGTGGTGCCCATCCATGAACCATCTTCAGCTTTTGTGAGAGGAGTTCCACCTCTGGTACCGCCCAAGCCCAGGCTCACTACGACGCTTTGGGCTTGGGGTGCCACGATGCAGAATCGTGCATAGCCTTGTGAGTTGACCTTCGGGTACTCTTGTCCCGGTTGATTCAGGGTCGAAGGTTTGAAGTCGTCGATAATCGCTGGCTGTTCAGTCTGTGCTAAACACAGAGAACCTGGTAAAGTTATCAGTAAAACTAAACCAATTAAATACTGTTTCATAATTTTTCTCTTTTAGTTATTGAATAAAAGTTGTGCAAATTCACGAAGACTTCTTCTCCATGACTGGAATTCATGCGCAGTAAGTGGTGAAACATAGGAGGCACTTTTGATACCTGCCTGGTTAAGAGCATCAGCAGCGCTCTTAACACCTTCAGAACCACGTTCCCTGCTTCCATAACTCATAAACACCAGCTTAACCTTTGATTTGTCGATGATTTCTGCAGGGGCGATAGTACCGCCGCTGAAGAGACCAATATATCCGAATGTATCCAGGTGAGCCAGAGTTACTGACTTGGTGCACATAGCACCCATCGAAAGACCTGACATAGCCCGATGTGCCTGATCGGTCAGTGTACGGAAGTTTTTGTCAATAAATGGGATCATATCGTTGATCATGAGGTCAGCATATGTGTCAAATGAGAAACGGGGACGTGCGCCAGCAGGTGGAGCGCCTGCAGCCGGAGCAGCAGGACGCGGACCCATCGGAAATTGAGGACCAACAGCACTGGTTTCCATAACAACAATAAATGGTTTGATTTTCCCTTCTGCAATAAGGTTGTCAAGTATTAAATTAGTGCGTCCCATTTCAATCCACACTCTTTCATCTTCACCACCACCATGCTGAAGGTAAAGCACCGGGTAACGTTCTTTAGTGTTTTTCTCATAATCAGGAGGCGTATAAACGAAGATATGCCGCCAGGATTTAGCTACCTCAGAATAGTAATTCTTTATCAGGACATTGCCATGAGGCACATCTTTTAACTCATAAAAACCACCATCAGGATCGGGAATTTCAAAACCATTACACATATGGCTATAGCCAATAAATGCGTTGTTAGCCGGGTCAACAACAATAGCCCCATCAACAATCATCCAGTAGTTGTGATAGCCTTTATCCTGCGGTTCACTGGTGTAGGTCCACACACCATCTTCGCCTTTGACCATATCAAAGGGAACGTTGACGATGGAAACCTGCACCTTCTGGGCATTGGGAGCGTTAAAGCGGAAAGTAACCCTGGAATCAGCTTCAATACGAGGATACTTTGCTCCATAGAGATTGTAGGGGGAAGAGTGTGCAGTATCAGCATTAAAAACATTTGAAGCCTGACCCGATTGAGCTAAACAGGTCATGCTGATCAACAGCGATGTAATCAAAGCAGCAAATTTTCTTTTCATATCTTTTAAAATTTAATTTGTGATAAATGACTTTCAAAAATATTACTATTATTATGGTAAAATATTCACTATTACCCTTTTGTATCTTGACAGGGGTGGATTTCCCTTATCGGTGACTTTTAAGATAAAATGCACGGTTTCACTTTTTTCAACCACAGGAGCTTTTATATAAAAAATTTTGTACAGATTTTCTGCCAGGTCAAATCGTATTGTTTTCTTGTAAGAACCAGCCTCAGGATAATGAAACCACAGGTAACTGAGATTGTCTCCATCGGGATCAGTGGTACCGCCTGCATCAAGGACAAAAACTTCACCCGATTTTACGGTAATCTGATCGGGATGTCCTAATGCCGGAACAGGAGGGTGGTTAGCTCCCTCATATGGTTTGATTGTCCAATCCATTCTGGCTGCAAAATCATTCTGAAAATCATCTCTCCAGCGGAACAAAGTAGCTTTGTTATTATTGAAAGAAACAGTATCTCTTCTGATTGCCCGTCCATATTCATTAAATACATATGGGACAAATTTGTCGGAAGCATTTGTCCATATTGCCCGTGGTTCGGGATCTACAGGTACGCCTCCGGTAAATCCTTTGGTATTAAGAGTTGAATACTCTGGCTGGTAAAACTCATAACGACCTCCCCAACCGCCCCAATCTGGATGTTCAGAATTATTCAATCCATTGGGTATTAATGATAACCACGAAGGGGTGTCCCCTTCCATACCATAGGCTACATCGGGATAGACAGCACCAAGAGGACCATGATTTTGTTGAATGTTTTGTGCAAGCCAGTTGTTGCTTATTGTTTCATTATTTATTCCTTTATAATATGTAAGAATTGCATTCCATGTTGAACTTTCATAACCCCCCGGACTAACTATATAAAACAGATCAGTGAAATTCTTACGGATCCAGGTACCGCTGTCGTCCTGATCGGAAATTGTATAGACTCTAAGTTTGGCAATCAGTTTTTTGACTTCAGTATCAGATTTTGTTTTTCTTATTTGGTAAAGTGCCTGAGCAAGTGTATTCGGCCCGCCCCAAACGCATATCCATAAAGGCCGATCATCATTTTCTTCAATGACTTTAATAATCCAGTCAGAACCCTGTGAATCCTTTCCATCGCCAACTCCTTTCATCCCATATTCCGGTAAGCCCTGCTTTACAAGAAGCAGAAGGGAGCTTGCATCGGGGAAACCCGCTTCATGTTTAAGAAGGTTCGTCTGTACCTTACCATATGTACGAATAATCTTCTGAACAGATTCAGGGTATACTTCATTTTTCTGGTGAACAGAGGTTGTTGCGATTATTCCCTTAATGTCAATTACATTTGAATATAAAAGCAACCGTATCAGCGATTGTGTATCATCAGCATCAGCTTCAATGTCTGTTAGTATAATTGCTCTTTTTTTTTGATTTTCCTGGGCGTTCAGGAACGGACAGGTGAAAATCAACAGAAATAATATCAATGTTGTGGAAATATTCCTGAATGAATTGAATCTCATGTCACTTAGAAAAATCATGACAATTTTTTTATTACTTTCCGGCTTACAATATAGTAAGTTATTTCAAGAACCATATTGATACCTTATGTTTAAAGATCAATGGTGATAACTGGTTTTAGCACCATTGATTGTACATATTATGTCAGAACAGCATAATCAATAAAAATGTCAATGCTTTTTTCATTGCAAAATGTAATTAAGAATTTTTAAGTAAACAAGAGATAATACGAATTCTAATAATTGTAAAAGTCACAATTAATTATTGAAGAATTGTTTAAATTTTCTGCAAATGATGACAGAAAATTAAAAGAAGAAAGAGAAATAGGATTTAAAAATCAATTCCGACAGATATTTATGAGTAATACCTTAAAAGACGCATACTAAAGTCTTCAGGATTTATGAACCAATCAATTACTCCGGGCCGGTGGTTTTCTATAGGGTTCAAGCTGATTTTTAAATTTGATAATCAGCTCTTTCAGAGCTTTAAGATTAACTTCCCCCTTCCGCATCATTTCAACTTCCCAGGTGGGTGGAATTCTCATTGCAGTAAGTTCTCCCGCTTCTAACAGGTGAGCAGAGGTTTCTGCAAGATCCAATCCGTCTTTCCATGTTCCTGCAGGATCTTTCAGCCACTTATTACTCTCCTCTATCACCTTTGTAACCCAACCTTCTTTGTCTGGATCAGCCAGAAGTATATCCGGGGTCCGTTTACGGAAAAACCCCATAATAGCAGCGGCAACAGATGGATCACGAACGCTCCCGTCTTCATAAAAAACACCGTGGACAGTTCCCCATCCTTTACGGACAATCATCAATTCCCAGATATACCATCCAACTTTTGCATTCATATGTTCCTGAAGGGTAATATCATATGGATTGGCACGGGCGATGCAACCAAGTTCACCATTTATCAGAGGCTTATTCACCTTTAAAGCATATTCTTTAGCCCGTGTTATAGTATCACTTATCTGTTCCCGTGTCTGCATGTAATCATGAAATTGCAGCACATCAACATAATCGGCTAATTCAATCATACCATCGACAAATGCCATACCTATTGTAACAGGTGTATTTGGGTCAAGTTCATGAAAGGTGTTAGCCAGGAATTTACAGTTTTCAAAATTACGTAAAACCCTCTCCCTGGGAGTTGTAGGCCAGTCAGGTTCATTCATTACATCCCAGAATGCTAATCCTGGTTCATCCGATATCGCATTTACAAGGAACTGAGCCCATTCTTTTCCCTGGGTTCGCAGTGTTGTATCCCTCAGCCATGGACCGCTTCCGACAACAGGCATAACGCCTATGCCTCTTTTATCGCATTCCCGCACAAAATGCCTTAATTTTGCCGGTAAAGCTTCTTTATCTTCAGTATAAACTGTATATGGAACGAAAACTCTTATCTGGTTAAGATTAAGGCTCTTCGCCAGATCAAGATCAAATTCAATCGCAGCAGAATCATATTTTACCCAGGTATCAATATGATGCCGGGGAGAAGCTACTCCTGCCGGAGTATAATTGAAACCTCTGATAAGAGATGGATCCCTTGGTCCTGTAAAATCAAACTTTGAGATCTTTTTCTCCGGACCGGTGCATCCTGTCAGAATCAGAATGCCGAAAAACAGAGAGATAATGATGGCTTTTTTCATGATATAGATAGCTAATTATTAGAATGTTCACTTGTGGCCGTTAAATTAAAAAAAAAGTTCATAAGTGGTCACTTAAAACTAACTTATAGTTTAATAAAGTATCCAGATTAACACTTTAATTTTATTGCTTTATAAGATGGAAGAGAACGGAAGCCGTTGTGACTGGGACAGAGGTCTGGTTCCAGCCCTCAGCTTATATCGATGAAAAGATTTCAAAAGAATGGCAACCCATTATCCTTAAATTCCAGCAACCCGAAACGTGAAGGCTGATGTACATCTTTCCGTATATCGTAGATAGGATATAGCGTGGATGTTGAACGGAACCTGTCTTCCACGTAATTCCTGTCCTGCCGGACCGCCTGGAATGCCCATCTCACACCGGCTTTTGGACGTGAAACAAAATGAAAATCGCTGAATGCCGTAAATGGAAT
>CAYNGW010000065.1:0-10287 GCA_964396955.1 uncultured Rikenellaceae bacterium
CAGAAAGTAAAACGTAACGGTGAGACCCTGCCTGAAATTGAAATCAAGGAAGTGGCTGTCGTAGGTCGTCTGAAAAGCAGAAGCCCAAGAAGGGAACAATCACAGTTCAGAAAATATCAGCGGCTTATTTATAACCTGAAAAAGGTCTATCCCTATGCACTGATAGTCAGGGAAAGACTGACTAAAGTGAATGCGGAACTTGCAAGGATGAGTGACGAGAAGGAAAGGAGAAGCTATTTAAAGCATGTGGAAAAGGATGTCTTCGGAGAATATGAGGACGATATAAGAGATATGACAATTACCCAGGGGAAGCTGCTTATCAAGCTGATATACAGGGAGACATATAATACATCGTATGAACTAATACGCCAGTATCGCGGCGGTATCAATGCTGCATTCTGGCAGGGAATTGCCAGGATTTTTGGCACTAACCTCAAAGCGGAATATGATCCTTATGGCGAGGATATCCTGATTGAACTTATTATCCAGGATATTCAGACAGGCTTGCTTTGATCCCCTGTGAGATATGACAAACATGAAAAGAATTTTTATTGCATTGAAAATTGAACCGGATGGGATTTTGCTGAGAATGATCACATCACTTCGATCCGTGTTTGGAAATGAAAGAATCACATGGGTTGACCCGGCTAATATCCATCTTACATTGGCTTTCCTGGGCGACACCGAAGAGGACAGAATAAAAGCGGCAGGAATTACTGCCAGGCAGAACTGCTCGGGTTTTGGCGAGTTCAGCTTCAATCTGTCAGGAACGGGTGTTTTCAAGAATTTCCGGGAACCCCGTATAATATGGGTCGGCATTGAGGAATCTGAAAAGCTGGTTCAACTCAACGATCTCATAATGACAGGATTAAAAGATACAGGATTCAGGTTTGAAGATCGTCCTTTCAGACCTCATATTACTCTTGGACGTATTAAATTTATAAAGGATTCCGAGTTACTAAAATCGACTCTTGAAAGATATCAGGATACTCATTTTCAAAAAGTGCTGATAAAAGAAGTGATCCTGTATGAGAGTATCCTGAAGCCAACCGGTCCGGTTTATAAACCTCTGGGCAGATTCAGTTTATCCTGAAATTCTTCTGTCCTTATTAACAGGCAAAAAATTTTATTAACGTATGATAAGCTTCCTGTCTCCGGTTTAACAATTTTCCTATTTTTGTTTTTTGCAAATCATATGAAAACAGACCTCACAGAGGACTCTTTTGAAGCCAAAGGCAAAAGGAATAAACTGGTCGATGAGATCAGGAGAAAAGGCATAAACGATGAAGAAGTGCTGAGAGCCATTGGTACTGTTCCCAGGCATGTTTTCATGGACCCTGCATTTTTAAATCATGCCTATGTCGACAAAGCTTTTCCCATTACATCCGGTCAGACTATCTCACAGCCTTATACAGTGGCAGTTCAGACCTCGCTGCTGCAGGTGAAAAGAAGGGATAAGATACTTGAAATAGGTACCGGATCAGGTTACCAGGCGGCAATACTTGCCGAAATGGGCGCAAAGGTTTATACAATAGAAAGATTCAGGGAGCTCTACCTGAAAGCACAGGCAACTCTTTCATCCCTCGGCTATTCTGTCGATTTTTTTTATGGCGATGGATATGAAGGGAGATCACAGTACGGACCTTTTGATGGAATTGTAATTACGGCAGCAGCTCAGGAAATACCCGATGCTCTTCTCAAACAGCTTAAAACAGGAGGGCGGCTCGTTGTTCCGCTTGGCGACGGAGGAACACAGGTTATGACACTTGTCCGGAGGACAGGAGAAAATAACTTTGATTATTCCTCTCACGGATACTTTGTTTTTGTGCCTTTGCTCAGGGGAACAGTCAACCAATAAAATTCTGTTATGGAGATATATAAACTGGTTTTTTCACCTATAACTGTCAATACTTATATACTTGCCGATCAGTCAGGAAAATGTTCGGTGATTGACTGCGGCTGCTTTGATAAAGCTGAATTTAAAACACTCACTGATTTCATCGACGGGAAGAGACTGGAACCGGTCCTGCTGCTGAATACGCATTGCCATCTCGATCATATTTTCGGCAACGGGATGTTCCTCAAAAAATATAATCTAGGCGCTTATTGCCACATTGATGAAGAAATGAACAGGAGAAACGCGGTGCCGTACGCTCAGTTCTTTGGTCTGGTCATGGAAAAACCTCCTGAACCGGCAGGATTGATAACCGATGGACAGGCAGTGTCATTCGGATCAGAAACCCTTGTGGCATTGCATGTACCGGGTCATGCGCCGGAAAGCCTTGCCTTCTACAGCAAAAAAAACGGAGTCGTTTTTACCGGTGATGCTCTTTTTTCTGGAAGTATAGGGAGGACTGATATTCCCGGAGGTGATCACGGGACTCTGATTGAGAGTATTAAAAACAAATTGTTTGTCCTGCCTCCCGAAACTGTTGTCTATCCGGGTCACGGAGAAGTAACCACCATTGGAACGGAAATGAAAAGCAATCCTTATTTCAGATAATACTGGTATTAAAAATTTAAAAACTAAAATATATGTCATTGGATAAATTTGTTCACCGTCACAATGGTCCCCGCGATCATGAATTGCCTCAAATGCTTAAGATTGTTGGTGTTGATTCCCTGGATCATCTGATTGACAAGACAATCCCTGAAAAGATAAGGCTTAAGAAACCGCTCAGGCTTCCGGAAGCTATGAGTGAGTATGAATACCTAAAACATGTTAAGGAACTTGGAGCTAAGAATAAAATGTTCCGTTCATTTATAGGTCAGGGTTATTATGGTGTGGCACTGCTCTCAGTTATTATCAGGAATGTTCTGGAGAATCCTTCATGGTACACATCTTATACTCCTTACCAGGCTGAAATTTCACAGGGAAGGCTTGAAGCCCTTCTGAATTTCCAGACGATGGTTATTGAACTTACAGGGTTGCAGATCGCAAATGCTTCATTGCTTGATGAATCAACGGCAGCTGCAGAGGCAATGATAATGATGTTCAACGCGAGGCCCCGGGCAGCAGTAAAAGCCGGCGCAAATAAATTCTTTGTCGATGAGGATATTTTCCCGCAGACTCTTGATGTTATTAAGACACGATCAAAGCCTCTTGGCATTGAGCTCATTACCGGTAAATATAATGAGGCTCTGTTTGATGAAATGGTTTTCGGGGCTTTTATTCAATATCCGGCTGCATCTGGAGAGATAAAGGATTACAGGGAGTTTACAGCCAAAGCTCATGCCGCGGAAGCACTGGTGGGTGTGGCTGCAGACCTTATGAGCCTGGCAATCCTCACTCCTCCCGGAGAATGGGGCGCAGATATAGTTGTCGGATCAAATCAACGGTTTGGGCTCCCAATGAGCTTCGGAGGACCTCATGCAGGTTATTTTGCTACAAGGGATGAGCTTAAACGAAGCATGCCCGGAAGAATCATCGGAGTATCAATTGATGCACAGGGAAATACGGCGTTGAGAATGGCCCTTCAGACCAGAGAGCAGCATATCAAACGGGAAAGGGCTACCTCAAATATCTGCACGGCACAGGCACTCCTCGCAACCATGAGCGGAATGTACGCCCAGTACCATGGTCCGGAAGGCTTGAAAAAAATAGCTGCCCATATCCATAAATCAGCCTGCACGTTAAGCTGTTCATTGAAGGAACTTGGTTATAACCAGGTAAATACAGTTTTTTTTGATACAATAAGAATTCAATTGCAGCCAGGCAAATCAGGCAGCGAGATCAGGAACCTTTCTGAAAGAGCCGGGATGAACTTCTTCTACCCTGATGAGAATACTGTCATCATCAGCACAGATGAGATAACTTCATTTACTGAGATCAATAATATAATTGAGGTATTTGCCAGTGCTGCAGGCAAAAAATATAAACCTGTGAATTCCTACTGTGACTGTAAATGTATTGACGGAATATTTCTGAGGAAGTCACAATTCCTCAAAGCAGGTACTTTTAACCGTTATCACAGCGAAACTGAAATGATGCGTTACATCAAGATGCTGGAAAGGAAGGATTTCTCGCTGACTCACTGCATGATATCTCTTGGTTCATGTACAATGAAGCTGAATCCTGCAACCTCAATGTTTGCAATGAGCTGGCCGGAATTTGCCAATATTCACCCGTTTGTTCCGAAAAACCAGGCTCAGGGATACTATCAGATGATGGATGAACTTGGTGAGGCATTAAAGGAAATAACCGGCTTTTCAGCAATTTCTTTTATGCCAAATTCAGGTGCTGCCGGTGAATATGCAGGACTTATGGTCATAAGAGAATATCATCACAACAGGGGTGAGTCAGGCAGAAATGTTGTCCTGATTCCTTCATCAGCGCATGGAACAAATCCCGCAAGCGCAGTAATGGCGGGCATGCAGGTAGTTGTTGTTGAATGCGATGAAAAGGGGAATATTAATATTGATGATCTTAAAAAGAAAGCTGAGGAATATAAGGCAAACCTGGCTGCCTTCATGATTACCTATCCTTCGACACATGGCGTCTTTGAGGAAGCAGTGACTGAAATGTCGGATATTATCCATTCGAATGGCGGAATGGTATATATGGACGGGGCAAACATGAATGCCCAGGTGGGGCTGACCAGTCCCGGATATATAGGAGCCGATGTCTGCCATCTGAATCTTCACAAGACTTTTGCAATACCTCATGGTGGCGGCGGGCCGGGAATGGGACCGATCCTCGTGAATGACAGATTATCCGGGTTTCTTCCTTCGCATCCCCTTGTAAATACAGGCGGGAGTCATGGAATAACTGCCGTAGCGGGGGCTCCTTTCGGGAGTGGTCATGTACTCACCATATCTCATGCTTATGTTCTTATGATGGGAACTGACGGTCTTACGGAAGCAACAAAAATAGCCATCCTTAATGCAAACTATATCTCCGCATCGCTGAAAGGATGGTATAAGACACTCTATACGGGAACGAAAGGATTTGTCGCTCATGAAATGATTCTTGATTGCAGGAATTTCAAAGCAGAAGCAGGAATTACGGAATCCGACATTGCCAAACGGCTTATGGATTATGGTTTCCACGCACCAACTCTTTCATTTCCTGTGCATGGCACATTGATGGTGGAACCTACTGAATCTGAATCACTTCAGGAGCTTGATAAGTTTATCGCTGCCTTGAAATCAATCCGGAACGAAATAGAGGAAATAAAGAACGGGAAGGCTGACAGGGAAGATAATGTACTTCATAATGCTCCGCATACCGTAAGAGTTGTGACTGCCATTGAGTGGAACCATAAGTATGACCGTCAGAAAGCAGCATTCCCTGCCAGATGGATTGTCGAGAACAAATTCTGGCCTACTGTCGGTCGTATTGATGACGGATATGGCGATCGTAACCTTGTATGCACCTGTGATCCGATAGATACTTTCAGGATGGAGACTATTGAATGACCCGGGAACATCCGGATATTTAACTTAATTTAATCTAATTTATCGGCGAAGTAATTTTTTTCTGTTTAAATTTATTCCCGACAATAATTTCTGATATTACCTATTAGTATATTACTATGCGTAATTCTTCCTGGGATGATCTGATAAGGCTGATTGAAGGAAAGAAATTAAACTATCAGCCGACAGGATTTATCATTGACAGTCCCTGGATACCGGGCTGGTACGGAATTTCAACAATTGACTTCTATTCTTCTGATGAACTCTGGCTGAAGTCCAATCTTAAAGCAGTCAATTCTTTTCCTGAGGTATGGTTCATGCCTGGTTTCTGGTCGGAATATGGTATGTGCACTGAGCCCTCTGCATTCGGCTCCCGGATGATCTTTCCGGAAAAGAACCTTCCTTATGCTGAAAGAATTCTTGCAGGTTCAGGCGGAACTGATTCCCTTCCGAAGCCGAATGTCAGGACTGACGGACTTCTTCCCTTCATGATCAGCAGGTTGAAGAACAATGAAAAAGCAATAATGGATGCGGATCATCAGATCAGGTTTGCCGTTGCAAGGGGGCCGCTGAATATCTCAAGTTTCCTAATGGGCACCACTGAGTTCATGATGTCGCTTGCCCTTGATCCTGACGGTTCACACAGGCTGCTGAAGAAGATTACTGATTTTATCTGCGACTGGTTAAAATGGCAGAGAGACTGCTTCCCGTCAATCGACGGAGTTCTGATACTTGACGACATTATTGGATTTGTTGGCGAACCTGAATTCAGGGAATTTGTGATCCCTTATTTCAAAAAAATATTTGACGTTACAGGTGCAAAAGTGAGGTTCCTGCATAATGATGCGGATGGATTGATCACCGCCAGAAATCTTAAGGAAATGGGAGTCAATATGTTCAATTTCTCATTCAATCATTCCATGGGAGAAATCAGGGAGCTTGCAGGTCCCGGAATAGTGCTGGTTGGAAATATTCCCCCGAGAGATGTAATGGCAGCCGGAACACCCCTGCAGGTTGAAGAGGCAGTCAGGAAAGCCTTTGGTGAGATCAATGACCATGACCGTATCATCTGGTCAGCAGGCGGAGGTATGGCTCCTGATGTCAGCAATGAAAATATCAACGCATTTATTAAAGCTGTTAAGAATAGTTCAAGATAAAAAATGAAAAACTGGCTTTTTTTAATTCTTGCCACGATGATCCTGACCTCCTGCGGATCAGGAGGATCAAAAAAACAATCAGATGATAAATCAAAGGATTCTATGGAAAAGAGTTATCCGGTTCAGCTGGTGACCATTGATCCAGGACATTTCCATGCTGCCCTGGTCCAGAAAATAATGTATGACCAGGTTTCTCCGGAAGTGCATGTGTATGCTCCCGAAGGGCCTGATTACCTGCAATATATTGACAGGATCAATTCATACAACAACCGTGCTTCTGATCCGACTGACTGGAACGAGATTATTTTTACCGGACCGGATTTTTTTGAAAAAATGCTTGAGGAAATACCCGGGAATGTTGTGGTATTATCTGGCAATAACAGGAAAAAAGCTGAGTACATATTAAAATCCGTAAATGCCGGTCTGAATGTGCTGGCCGATAAGCCGATGATCATCTCTCCGGAAGATTATCTGAAACTTGAGCAGGCATTTATCATCGCTGAGGATAAAGGGATTCTTCTCTATGATATTATGACAGAAAGATATGAGGTGACAACAATCCTTCAAAAGCTTTTGTCCCTGAATGAAGAGATCTTCGGTAAACTGACAGCCGGAACGAAAGAAGATCCTGCAGTCACCAAAATAAGCGTGCACCATTTTTCAAAGATCATCTCAGGCTCACCTCTGCTCCGTCCGGCATGGTTTTTTGATGTTGAACAGCAGGGTGAGGGAATCGTTGATGTGACAACCCATCTGGTTGACCTTATTCAATGGGAATGCTTTCCGGAGCAAATACTTAATCCTTCGGATGTCATGATGGCTGAAGCAAAAAGATGGCCAACTGTTTTATCTAAAGAAGAATTCAAGGGAGTCACAGGTCTTGATGAATTTCCCGGATATCTTCAAAAGGATGTAAAAGACGGGAAACTTAATGTTTTTGCCAATGGTGAAATGATCTACCAGATCAGGAGCATCTGGGCAAAAGTATCAGTCACATGGAATTATCAGGCCCCTCCAGGCGGCGGTGATACGCATTTTTCTGTCATGCATGGCACCAGATGTGACCTTGTGATCAGACAGGGTGCTGAGGAAGGTTACCTGCCCACGCTTTACGTTGAGAACATAAAGGGAACAGATCCGGACGATTTCACGCTAAAACTTAAAGAAGTTCTGGGAACACTGCCATATGATAGCCTGCAGGCAGAGCCGGTTAATAATAATGTACTGAAAGTCAATATCCCCGGGAAGTACAGGATAACCCATGAGGAGCATTTTGGACAGGTGACTGCAAGGTTCCTTGAATACCTGAAGGCAGGAAAGCTTCCGGAATGGGAAGTTCCGGGAATGCTCACAAAATATTATACCACTACAAGCGCGTTAAAGAAGGCAAGGGAATAAACAGCGGTACAGCGGTGCAACGGTGTAACGGCTCAAAGGCAATATTCTTCCGTTGCGCTATTGTGCCATTGAGCCGTTGCACCTATGACAACATATCTTCTATAACCATCGAATAAAGATCTTCGAGTTTAATGCCAGCTGCTTCTGTCTGCCTGGGAATTATACTCTCCGCTGTCATTCCCGGTACTGTGTTGATTTCCAGGAAAAAAGGCTCATCATCGATAATGATGAAGTCAACCCTTACGATTCCTTTACAGCCAAGCAGATCGTAGATCTTTGAACTTAATTCCTGGATTTTGTCGGTCATGGACCGGGAAATATCAGCCGGAGTAACCTCATCGGATTTTCCGGGGGTATATTTAGCTTCGTAATCAAAGAATTCATTTTTACTGATTATCTCCGTAACAGGCAGTACAAAAGTTTTATTCCTGGTTTTTACGACCCCGCAGGCTACTTCCCTTCCTTTCATGAATGCTTCAATAAGGACTTCATCACTTTCCTTGAATGCAGTTTCGATGGCAGATACAAGTTTCCCTTTTTCACTCACCTTTGTGACCCCGAAGCTTGATCCGCTGTCATTAGGTTTCACAAAACAGGGTAACCCTGTACGATGTACTATTTTTGCCGGATCAATATGTTTGCCTTTTCTGACAAGGATTGCATCAGCCATTGGTATCATATATTCTTTCAGGAACATCTTGCAGGCCTGTTTATTGAATGTGAGAGCCGAACAAAATGCTCCGCAGCTGGTGTAGGGGATCTGCAGCATATCGAAATAGCCCTGCAGCAGACCATTTTCGCCGGGTGATCCGTGAATAGCAATAAAGACACCATCAAACCTGATCTTTGAATCATCAACAACAAGGGAGAAATCGTTTTTGTCGATGGTATGGTAACGTCCCTTCTGATCTTCCCAGTACCAGTTAATGCCCCTGATCATGATTATATAAACATTGTACCTGGAGGATAGCACATTGCTCACCTCTTTTGCACTCCTGACCGAAATCTCATATTCAGAGGAATCACCTCCGGCTGCAATGGCAATAGTTCTCATATGCATAAATTATCTATTCAAATTTAATCAATAATGTGAGTTTATTCAGATATTTCAATTTGCAGATATTATTTAACTTTGAGAAAATCTTAAAAATAAGGAAAAATGAAAAAAGGTTGTTTGCTTACAATTATCATAGTTGCATTGCTGGGACTACTGGTGCTGGCAGTAGTACTCTGGGGCACAAAGGTTTATAATCAGATGGTTACTCTGCAGGAAGGTGTTACCAGCCAGTGGGGAAATGTTGAAACGCAATATCAGCGGAGAGCTGATCTCATTCCAAACTTTGTAAACACTGTCAAAGGTGCTGCAGCATTCGAACAGGAGACTCTTACCCGGGTTATTGAGGCAAGGGCAAAAGCAACACAGATAACTCTGGATCCGACCAGGATGACAGCTGAAAACATGCAACAGTTTGTACAGGCTCAGGGCGAACTGAGTTCGGCTCTTTCAAGACTCATGGTTGTTGTTGAGAAATATCCTGAACTGAAGGCAACTCAGAACTTCAGGGATCTTCAGGTCGAGCTAGAAGGTACAGAAAACCGGATTTCGGTCGAAAGAAGGAAATTCAACGAGGTGGCGCAATCATTCAATATATACATCAAAAGATTCCCGCAGAATTTTGTTGCAGGTATGTTCGGATTTACAGCCCGTCCGTATTTTGAATCAATGGAGGGTGCTGAAAAAGCCCCGGAAGTTAAATTCTGACGACACGCTTTATTTAATGAAGGCTTCATCATTTTTTACAAAGGAGCAGCAGGCTGAGATCCTTACAGCAATCAGGGAAGCCGAAGATACAACCTCCGGAGAGATCAGGGCTCATATTGAAACCCGTATTAAGGGGGATGTTCTCGACAGAGCAGCATGGATTTTTAAGAAGATAAACATGCATAAAACCTCTGAAAGGAATGGCGTATTATTTTATCTGGCAGTTACCAACAGGAAGTTTGCCATCATTGGCGATAAAGAAATAAACGCAAAGGTGCCTGAAGGTTTCTGGGACAGGATAAAAGAAACAATGGAAAAACATTTCCGTGAAGGCAAGTTTACCGAAGGTCTCGTTAAAGGAATACTCATGGCCGGTTTACAGCTGAAGGAACATTTCCCGTATCAGAAGGATGATATTAATGAACTGCCCGACGATATTTCGTTTGATGATACAGCTTTTACAGGAATAGGATGATAAGAAATATTATTTCGGAAATATCCCGGATTCTCTTCCTGATCATATTGTCGGAAGGGATCCTGGCAGCACAGGAGATT
>CAYNGW010000066.1:0-10279 GCA_964396955.1 uncultured Rikenellaceae bacterium
TTCAGGAATGCAAGCATTGCCGAATCAGCCTTTTCATTCTTGTCCTCAAACAGGTATGTATGTATAATGAGCTTGTAGGCTGCAAGTTCTTCCTCCTGTTTGAAACCTGACTTCAGGCACTCCTGCAGCATTTCCGGAACCTGTTCAACCTGTCCGTTGTCAAAAAACGACTGTGCAGTTTCAAGATTCTCAGCACAGGTTGTAGTTTCCTGTGACAATAAAATAAAAGGGTAAAAGCTGATAACTGCAATCAAAAATAATCTGAGGATATCTGAATACCTGGTCTTCATGCTTAGATCTTTATCTGATTACGTTAACCTTAATATTATAATTCTTATCTGTACAGGTCTCCTTAAGAGGAATATCCCTGGCCACATAAGTGTTCCACTCATCCTGTGTCATGTTCCTGGAAACAAGTTCACAAATATTATCAACCATGTAATCTACATGCGATGGACGGCCGACGAGATTCGGTGTTCCGGCATATGTGCCTGAAACAATGAGCCTGCCATCGGGACTAAAGTGCATCACAAGCACAAACCCCTCATTATCTGAAAAAGTGATCGGAGGTTCTGTAAGGTCGTCAATATTATTGAATATCTTCAGGGTCTTATCATTGCTGGCAGTAGCCATCTGCCCGAGTACCGGATTAAACTGTATATCATTTACCTGTGCGGTATGAGCTTTGACTTCCGAGATCTTCTCCCGGGTACTGATGTTCCACAATTCAACATTTCCGCTTACATCGCCAATAGCCAGTATATTATCATCAGGTTTGAAACGAATTGATTTTATATTTTTCCCCGAAGTTTCAATTCTGAAGTTCTCCGTATTGTTATCCGGATTCCAGACAATTACATTACCGTTGTTGCTTATTCCGGCAAGGAAATTCCCGTTCGATGAGATGTCTATTGAAGTAATCTGCATTGCGCCTGTTGTAACGTTTGTACTTGTCCTGGCAGCCATATCCCATTTAAGTACTTTCCCGTCAAGCGATGCAGAATAAAGATACTTCCCGTCAAATGAAAAGATCAGTGATTTGATCTTCCCTGTGTGGCCCGTCAGTTCATATTGCATATTGTTCCCCTTCAGCGGTATCATATGGATTGCGGAGCTCCCGCTTCCGCAGGCAAGCCATGATGCATCGGGGCTTACAGCCAGTACTTCTATAATATCTGTCCCGGAGTAAACAACCTGAAAAGTCTGCTCCTTGCCGTCGGGATTCCATTTAAGGATCTGCCCGTCATAGCCTGAAGTAAAGAATTCATTCTTCCCCGGTACAAATGCAATACTTTTTATTTCGCCATTGTGCCCTTTAAAGGTTTTATAGTTGACAGTCCCGTATTGTTTTACGACATTGTATAAACCGGTAAAAATATCAGCGTCATTTACCAGACCATTATTATCCTTATTAAACAGGTATGCCTGGTATGCCAGGAGGGTCTGGAGGTCCTTCTGTCCCTGAACCTGCAATGACTTGATTGACATTGATTTGCCGATAGAAAGCATTCTGAGGCTCAGGGCTCTGTTTCTCTCTGCTGTGGCTTCTGTAGCATTCTGGTCGGCTCTGATACTTGCCCGTTTTGCCGAATCGGCCTGCACCTCTGCAATGCTTCGCTGAACCTGTGCTTCATTGGCATTTCTTACTGCCAGGACTCTCTGATCATTGGCAATATTCCTCTGTTCAACTGCATCTGCTTCCTTTACCCTGGCTACATTGGCACTTGAGTCTGCCAGTACCTTTTGCTCATTTGCACGTTTTTCATTTTCAACAGCTAACTGCCTCTGTATTTCTTCCTGTTTTCTTCTCTCCTCTGCAAGAACTGTCGCCCTGTCGGCTGCAATTTTCTGAACAAATGCAAAAAGCATGAACCCGAGCGATATGATAGCTGCTGTACCAAGGATCATGGCAACGATCTTTGTACGTCTCATCTGCTTTTTTTGCAGCCTTATTTTGCTTTCCTCCTCATCGAGGTATTCTTTTTCACTGGTTCTGAGATAAACCATTGCCCTTTCGAAAGCTGTGTCATATCTCTGTGCCCAGGCGAGGGTGGGTTTATGCTGGTCGCGCCAGTTAATTGCCAGCTGCAGATCAGGAGGTCTCCACAGACTTGTCTTGCCCTGCTGAAACATGGCTGATGCTTCGGATAAACGCAGGTACATCTGAACCGATGAAGCTTCATCATCAACCCATTCCCTGAGGCGATCCCATAATCTCATAAGACTCTCATGAGAGAGGTCAATTATTGAATCATCGCTTAAAGGGACCTCCTGACGCGGTGTCAGAAATGATCTTGATTGTATTCTGAACTTTTCAACAACATCAAACAGCTCCTCGCTTGTGCACTGAACAACCGACTTTATTGAGGTGACACCTGAAGGATGGCGGATACCTTTATTATCAGTACCCTTTTCTGTGATGGTCTTGAACAGCTTTTCACAGATCTCTTTGCCACGGGGTCCCAGCTCTTCATATGCTTCATTCGCGTGTCTTGACATTGCATCGCTCATCGTTCCAACAGAATCATAATCCGAATAGCTTATGGGTCGTCCCGGCTCATCAAGCTCCTGCCAGTGCGTCCATGTTCTCATCAGGGCGTGCTGCAGAACAGGAAGCTGATCCGTTCTGTCCCCTATATCGGAGAGAAGCGTCTCAACCAGTTTCTGTTCAATTGATGCGCCGGCATATTTAACAGGTCCTTCAATTGCCTGCCTGTAATTTTCCCTGTCCATGTGCGGAACAAGATAGTTGCTGTTATTGATCAGCTGTGTAAGACCCTGATAATGTGCACATTCTCCGATAAAGTCGGAGCGCATTGTAACAATGGTGAAGATTCTGGCTTCAGGTTGTACAATAGCGCCGACCAGTTTCTCAACAAACTCGGCAACATGAATCCCTTTTGAGTCTGCAGCTCCCAGGGTGCTGTATCTGAATAATTCTTCAAACTGATCAACTACAAGCAATACCTTATAGTCACCCTTTATCAGGTATTTATTTAAGGCAGAAGTGATGCCGTCAGAATTTAAGTGTATATCGAGCAGGATGGTTTCCACTGAAGCATTTTCCAGCTCCGTTCCCGTAATTTCTTCCTTGATTGAATTACCGAGGTTGCCAAGCGGGTCGTTCCCGGGACGGAACATGATTATTTTCCAGGAGGAGGATTCGCCTGTTGCAAGGTTCCTGATCTTTGGCAAGACACCGCAATATATGAGCGAGGACTTACCGCTTCCTGAAGCTCCTATTACAGTTACAAACCTGTTTTTAAGAAGCTTTTTTAAAACCTCCTCGCTTTCCCTTTCGCGACCGAAGAACAGGTCGCTTTCTTCCGGGGCGAATGGTCTCAGCCCCGGAAAGGGATTGAGAACCCGGGTCTCTTTCTTTGATCCCATATTCACAATTTAGAAATAGATAGTTCTCTATATTTTAATGCCAATTACCAGGATATCGTCAACCTGATCATTGGAACCTTTCCATTTCAACAGTTTTTTATTGAGTGTCTCCTTCTGACCTTCCATTGGCAGTGAGTGCACTTCAAGAAGAAGCTCTTCAAACCTTTTGTACATGAATTTTTTACCGTCCAGCCCGCCGAACTGGTCTGGATACCCATCTGAGAAAAGATAGAGGCAATCACCATCCATGAGGTCAATTTCATTATTGGTAAAAGACTGCGGCTGACTGCTTTCATATGCGCCAATCGGGAACCTGTCGCCTTTGTACCTGATTATTTTATTATCCCTTATAAGCACCAAAGGATTATTTGCACCGGCGAATTCCGCTTTCTTGTTTTTCAGGTCAAAGACGCACAGGGCCATATCCATCCCGTCCTTGATTGATGTGTCGCCTGTATTCTCATTCAGGGTTGTAATGACCCCTTTATTGAGCTCATCGAGTATCTGGCTTGCCGACCTTGCTTTCCTGACAGTTACAGCATAGTTGAGCTGGTTAAAGCCCACTATCGACATGAATGCGCCCGGAACTCCGTGGCCGGTGCAATCGACAGCTGCAACCATGAAAAGCCCTTCAACTTCATGCACCCAGTAAAAATCACCGCTGACAATATCTTTCGGAAGATAATAAATGAAATAGTTGTCCAGGTGCAGGCTTATCATGTTGAATGACGGAAGTATTGCATTCTGAATGCGGCGGGCATAATATATGCTGTCTGTAATATGCTTTTTCTGTTCCTCAATTTCCTCTTTTTGTTTTTCGATTTTCATCGTTCTCTCCTTCACCTTTTCCTCGAGCTGATAGGTATAGCTTTCGAGCTGGGCGATCATCATGTTGAACTTTTCGGTAAGCATTGTAATTTCGTTATTACCAACAACCTCCGCTCTTTCCCTTAGATTTCCATCTGTTATCCTGTTAACGTTCTCCACCAGGTTTTTTATTGGCCGTGTAATAACTTTTGTTTTCCGGTATATCAGAATTGTAAGAGCAATAAGTGTCAGTACAAAAATGAGAATGAACTTTATGGCTTCCCTTCTTAAAAGTGCTTTCTGAGAAGTCCGGTCAGAGATGATCCTGATGACTGATCCCTGACTGTACAGGCTTGAGGGCTTATCCTTTGTAGTTGCCCTTTCCATGTATATGTAAAGATAGTTTGTCCAGACCCTCCCGACTTTTTCGGTGATGTTTATTGTATCTTTATCAGTAAAAGCTCTCAGAAGATTATCCTCCTGGCTTTCGACTTCCTTTACATTTTTATTCATGCTGAAGGGTTCATCAGCGATCAGAAATAATTCAACATCGATTATATCTTCAGTCTCACTTTTCATTTCAGCCTTGGTATCCTCGATAGCCTGGATAACTTCATCAACCTGCCTGGAATATGTACCAAGCTCAATGATATATTTTTTGTCTTTTGTTGCCTGGTAGGTATATTTCTTAGGTCTTTTGGTCCGATGCTCGATGGCAAAGATATCTGTTACAAATTCTCCTGAGGTACGTATCCCGGCAAGGTATTTTCTAAAGTTTTCCCCCAGGCTGTAAAGATTGAATCCAAGTTCATCCCTGAATGTTGTATTAATCACTGTTCCGTCCTCAGCAATTAAATAAATGTCCAGATTGACCGGATCCATTCCTATTTCATTTGCAATTTTCCTCAGATCTGCATCTTTGAGATTATCAGTGTTGGTGAAATACTCATTCACCAGTCGGGAACTCAGCTCCCTTAACCTGGTATTGAATTCATCCTCAATAAGGTTTATGGCAATATCCTGGAATTTAAGGATCTTGGTCAACCCATTTGCCAGAAGCCTGTTCTTTTCATCATTGCTTTTTGCAATCTGGGATCGGGTATTCTGAAAATTAAAGGCAGCAAAAACCAATAAAGCCAGCAATGTAGGGATCGCTATGTTTATTATCAGCTGCCTGAATATTGTGGTCCTGCGTAATGCCATAATATTATTTTTAATTTTCGTTCATCTCAATATATTTCATTATCTCAAAAGACTTTTCAGGAAACCTGAAATGATATTCCCCTACAGAATCCAGCGAAAGAAGATACAGAAAATCATAATCATCACCTAAAGATTCCGGCCTTTTTGATTCAAGAGAGTCGTCGATTATTTTAACTCCTTTCCCTGGTTTTCCTGCCCGTACAGGCCATAAAACATATCCTCCTTCAGCATTTAAATCAGCTGATTTAATATCTTCCAGGTATCTCAGAGACTCTGAAGGCACGAGAAGATCCTCCTCTTCCAAACCTGAAAAGCATTCCGACAGGAATTTTACTTTTTCGTAAATCAGTTTACCGTCGGTTGTTTCACCGCTTAATATCCTGTCAAGCCGGTCTTTGACACTGACAGGTATTCGTGCTGATGCGGACTTATATAATTTTTTATCTGACCTGGCAAACAGTTTTGCAGATTCTTCCTGCAATATTATCTCAGGGCTGAAAAGAAGCGCCACCAATGATTCGCTAATGCTCTCACTTTCAATTTTATGCATATCTCTGATTACACATGCCCTTATCCAGATGCCAAGAAGATTATAATCGCGGTTAATAATATCTTCAATCAGCTTCCGGTACTCCGGTATCTCACCCGGGAAGAACTGAAACAGTGCTTTCACTTTGTCTTCATCCGGAATTACATCAAGAAGCGGCACAAGCTTTGGTTTAATTGACTCATCAACCACTATATCGATCATCTCAAGTGCATAGTTGACACTCTCGACAGTCCCGCTTTCCATGTTCTCCCGTATCTTATCAACTGATCCGGAATCATAGGCTATTGAAAGCAATTTGAACAGGAATGTATTCCACCGGGCTATCTCATTGTTCAATGGTTCAAGAAGGAAAGTGTTGTTTTTTCCTGCTATGCTGATCCTTGCCGATATGTTCCATACCATTATTCCGATGACATCAGAGATCAGCTGATGAAGCCTGTCCTTATCCTCCTCCCTGGCTCTGTAGTTGCAATTTACCAGGCATTCAAGCGCTGCTTCCCTTATCTGCCGCGAATTTGACCATAATCTTGAAAAGAGAAACTCTTCATTTTCTTTGATACAATCTCTTCCGAGGAGCCGCAGAAGTGTTTTACTTACACTTATATTTCCGGAAGAGGCCAGGTAAAACCGGCTTATTTCTTCTCCCGCCTCATTGCCAAACATCCTGAGAACATTGGCAGCCTGAACTTCAAGTCCTCTGATATTGAGACACTCGCATACCTCAGGCAGCATATCTTTAAGTTTGAATTTACCGATCATGCAGATTGCCAGTTTTTTCGATTCAATGTCATTGTCCCTCAGGAGCCTTAATATCTGAGTGGTTTGAGGCTGTCTCGAATCGGCTAGTATCTTTCTGGCTGAAAACAGTTTGTCTTCATTATGCTGATCAGAAGAATAGAATTGTCCCAGATTCTCGGCTATCTGAACAGACTTGTGTCTGATCTCTTCGTCAATATCTTCTTCTGAAGCGATCCTGTTCAGTGCCTGCAATAAACCCAGATCTTTCCTGCTTTCTGAATGGTCAAGTATTTTTTCAAAGAACCACCGGTTATTGTTTCTATCAAAACATGAAAAATCACCTGATATGAGGCTGAGATAATTGTCCGTAAAGGCCAGATCCGCTGAAAACCTGCTGTTTATTACAGTCTTCCCCTTTTGAACGATCTCTTCCATCCCGCCCTGTCCCACAGATTCAAGGGCTTTCTTTATTGATCCCCTGTACTCTGCATACAGTTTTACGGCAACAAATATCCAGGCGATGGTAATTATGAAAAGCACCCATGAAAAATGAATGAGTTTTACGAAACTGAGGATCCCCAGGCCTGCAAGTAAAAGACCTGATGAAAGAGCGGCAATTTCATTCACCGTTCCGTCCATTGCTGACTGAACCTCGTAACGTATTTTTTCATCAATCGTCTGATAAATCACCTTAAATGAAGGAGATTCAATTGAATCCTTAAGAGATTTCGAAAATAAACGGCTCAGTGCAAGAAGCATGAAGAAGAGCATGAATCCGTTTGTCGCAGGGGTAAAGCCCATCAGCATTCCGATTGTTATCGCTATAAGCGTAAAGGCGGCGACAAGGACCGGTGAGATAGCAAGGCATGTTCGTAATCCGTAATTCTTTATCAGATAAGAAAATACGAAAATTTTTATAAGCATGGTGAATATCATCATGCTTCCTGTAAAGAGACCAAGGAAACGTGCCATATCTTCCCCGGAAGGGTATTGTTCCCTGGTGACTGCCATAAACGAATATTGAACGAAAAAGGCTGTCATCACCGAGAGTGCAATGAAGATTCCCATTACCCTTATGTGCGAATCGGAACGGAAAAGAGTTAAGACAGACTTTTTCTTTTCCTTCAGTTCTGTTCCCTTATCTCCCTTGCCTGCCGCAAGCTGAAAACGTCTTCCGATAATGATCTGTATTATACTACCTGTCAGAACAGCAGCGGCACTTATAATTAAAATATTCTGGGCTTTGAAATTAAACGAAAGTAAAACCGGTATTGCATAACAGCTTAAGATTATTCCCAGTATCATTCCCGCATCGATAAGTCCAAACAGACGCTTTCCCTGCCGGAGAGTGAATAATCGTCCTGTTGTGCCCCAGAAGCCCAGCATTGCCAGTATATTAAGCGGCCCCAGCATTATAAATACAAGGAAGATCACCCATTTTGCAGGATTAAGAAGCAGAAGGATCCATAGTATCAATGTGAGTGCTGTAACAAATACAAGGTTTATAATGGCAAAATTCCTGAAGAGCATTCTTGTCTGCAATCCTGTATAAAGGGATGTCAGGATAATTCCTGCCAGACCGGATACAACATACCCTCTTGCCATCATTTTTTCGTCAAAAATTGAGAGAAAAAGAGAATGGGCACTGATGTCGAAGGCGCCGAAAAAGATGCCCAGGAAAACAGATTGTGCAAGCAGCATAGACACCATTGACTCCTCTCCGGATTCAATTCCAAGGAGTTTGAACAATCTGTCGCGCATAAATTTCCCCGTTAATATTAATTGAACATTAAAGTTAGCAATTTATCTTAATCAAGATGCCTTCATTTCTGTTTTTTTCGAACTGACAGAAAATGAAGTCCATTCAGTAAAAAGGGGAAAAATGTAATTAAAGGAAATTAATTTGAGTGATCAGTCTTGATTTTTGAGAATAAAAGGTTGATGTCCAGATCAATGCCTTCAATGATTAAATCTGCTTTGCTGTACCATTTTTCACGGTAAGCAAGTTTTTCTTCAATGAAAAAAATCAGTTTGTCATCGGGGACATTTTTCAGCAATGGCCTCTCTCCCGTTGAATTCAGGAGCCGTTGAGTAAGTTGTCCCGGAGTCATTTTCAGGTATATTGTTAATCCCGTTTTAAGCATGAATTCTATATTTTCACCATGGCAGGGTGTACCGCCGCCAGTTGATATTACGGTCTCTGTCAGAGAACCCATGGCTCTTAATACATCAGCCTCAACAGCACGGAAATGATCCTCTCCATCCTGTGAAAAAATCTGTGGAATGGTTTTACCAGCCTGTTCCTCTATCTTCCGGTCAAGGTCAATGAATGTCCATCCCAGGATAGAGGCCAGCTTCTTCCCTGCAGTTGATTTGCCGCTGCCCATAAAACCTATAATATATATCAGGTTATTTTTAGGCATTACAATTCGAGCTTCATCTGGGCAGGATCTTCATGTGCCGGAGCAGATGATTCCTCTTCATCTTTGTCAACATCAGCCGGCGCACTTTCTTTCTTTACCACAGGTTCAATCTCCTGGATATTTTCAACAGTGAAGCTGGTAAGCCTTTTACCTTTAGCCTTATAACTCTTCACTCCGATGAATTCAGCCACTTCGATGATCTCAGCATCGCGGCTCTTGTGTTTGCCCCCGAAATGGATCTCTAACCGCGGATATTCAACTTCCGTGATGCTTACAAGCCTCGATTCGGGATGTTCATTAATAAAGCAAAGCGGTTTTTCCGATTCCTCTATCATGAATCTTTTCAGATAATAATAATTCTGCTCTGCATCCCAGTATACTGCAGAATATACTTTCCCCGGCCTGGATTTCTCAATCACAAGGATGTTTTCCTCAAAATGATTTGACAGATCAAAACCTGTATGCCTGAAGAATCCGTTTTTCGTTATTACAAGTATTTTGTCATCAGCGCTGAATTCTCCCAGGTAATTTCCCCTGCCATCAACATTAAGCCTGAAGACTGAATCATCAAACCATATTTTCCTTCCCCCGAGTGTCGATAGACCTTTCTCCTTAAGGGCTATTTTATGAACAGCATTCTTCGTCAGGATATTCCCCATTGAAGACTTTCCCTTAATGTTAAGCTGACCGAAATCAAATTCAAAAACAAGCTTCTTCAGCCGGGCCTTTGGCTTATGATGAACCTTTATCACTTCTGCCTCACCATTGGGATTAGCGCTGAAGTATACTATTTTGGAACCGGGTGTCTCTCTTGTGAGATTGTACTCCTTATCTCGGGTTAGACCCGTAATTGCGCAGCGTTTCGCAAGCAGTGGACCATCCTTGCCATCCTGGTATACAATGTTGTATATTGTGCGCTCATCATTTTTAAGAAATACCTGAGCATATAGAATATCATTCCCCACAAAAACTTTTTCCGCCACCCTGGTGATGAGATAAACTCCATCCTTCCTTATGATAAGGATATCATCTATATCGGAACAGTCACAAACAAATTCATCTTTTTTCAGGCCAGTTCCTATAAATCCCTCCTTGTAATTAATGTACAGCCTGGCATTGCTGGCGACAACCTTGGTTGCCTGAATCGTATCAAAGCTCCTGATCTCGG
>CAYNGW010000067.1:0-10169 GCA_964396955.1 uncultured Rikenellaceae bacterium
TTATATTACGGCTCTGGTCGGGATTGAATGCCATATCGCTGGCAACGCCCTCCCATGCCCTGTCGAAATTAATACCGATCAGGTGTCCCTCGGCATTTATCACCGGGCTGCCTGAATTGCCCCCTGTTGTATGATTGTTGGCAATAAAACAGACAGGGACCTCTCCGTCCCGCGTATAACGGCCGAAATCCCTGTTCACATACAACTGTTTAAGCTTATCCGGAACATCATAATCATATATATCAGGATTATCCTTCTCCATGATGCCTTTTAAAGTAGTATAATGTTTAAAATATACAGCGTCTCTTGAAAGGTATCCCTGCACTGTGCCATAAGCTATTCTGAGAGTTGAATTTGCATCAGGATAAAATACCCGTTCTTTGTCAAATTCCATCTGCAGGGTCATATAATCCTTGTTAAGTTTTTGTATTTCAAATGATATACGATTCAGTTCACCCCTGACATTTGCAGACAGGAAGTCGCTGATGCTTTTGGCAAGTCTGTAAAACGGATCTTTCTGAAGCTTAGCCAGACTGCTCATGTTGAAGCTATTTACAAATGCAACGAACTTATCTTCGTCAGTAAAGATTGTTTTACTGTAAATTTTATCTGCAAGTGACCGGAAGTTTCCTTTGCAGGCAGTTTTGATTTTAATATATTCCGGAGCCTGCCATTTCGGATCAAGGTTTTCGCCATAGATCGACATTACTGCTTCAAACAGCTTTTTATCAATTCCTATGTTAAAATTTTTGAAGAAGTTCTTAGCTGTGTTAAGCAGGTCATTCCTGGCAACATCTATCTTCTCTGAACCCGGATCACTTTCATACAATCCGGCAAAGGAGACCATGTACCTGGCGAACCCGACAGCCTCAGCCCCGCTGCTGAAGAAGGCATCGCCGGTATAGCTGCTAACCAGGTTGTAATCCTTAAGCACTGAATACAATTCTTTGTACTGTGGCAGTATATTGCCATATTTTACCTTCCTTGTTTCATCAGCATTTATCCATTCAGTAAGTCTTTTCTCATATTCCTGTTTCTTCCCGATAGTATTCATTCTGTCAAGACCCTGGTTTTCTCCTATCCACTTCTTCCAACCGTTGGCAATACCGGATTTCTTTGCAGAATACTGCAGTCTGATAAGGGGATCAGAGTTCATTGCCGATTCCATGATCTCAATTTTACTGGTATTGATAGCGATCCTTTTCGGATTTATATAATTCTTGATCATATCGATATAATACGACGGAGCATATTCGGATGTTGATCCCGGATAACCGAATACCATTGTAAAATCGCCTTCATTGACTCCTTTGAGCGAAATGGGAAAATGATAGAGAGGCTTATAAGGCTGGTTTTCCCTTGAAAATTGTGCAGGCTTGTTGTCTGGGTTTGCATATATACGGAAGAGTGAAAAATCGCCTGTATGCCGCGGCCAGATCCAGTTATCAGTCTCTCCTCCGAATTTCCCGATTGCTGAGGGGGGAGCTCCTACTAACCTTATGTCGGTAAATGTCTCATAAACAAGCAGGAAATACTGGTTACCCATATAAAAAGGCCTGATGCTGGCTGTAAAACCGGTACCTTCAATTGCACTTTTACTTATAGCTTCCATGTTTGATCCAATGGTTTCTTCCCTTTTTGCGTCATCCATATCTCCGGTCACACCCTTCAGCACCTGTTCAGTCACATCTTCCATTTCTTTCAGGAAGGTTACGAACAATCCCGGGCATGCCAGTTCCTCTTCGTGCGACATGGCCCAGAAGCCATTTGTCAGGTAATCATTTTCCAGGGAGGAAAGAGCCTGTATCCTGCTGTATCCGCAATGATGATTGGTCAGCAGCAATCCGTCGGGGGAGATGAGCTCACCCGTACAACCACCTCCGAATGAGACCACTGCATCCTTCATGCAGGCTTTGTTAACACTGTAAATATCTTCAGCAGTCAGCTTGAATCCCTTTTCCTGCATCAGCTTTATGTTGTATTTCTCGATCAGCATGGGAATCCATATTCCCTCATCAGGTACGGCTGCTGAATTTAAGAGTGAGAAAAACAATAGAGTGGTTAAAATCAGATTTCTTTTCATAGTAGTATTGTGTACATGTCGCTTATTTGATAAACTCCTGCAACTCCTTATACAGCCTTTGCACCGGCAGTCCAACCACATTAAAATATGATCCTTCAATCCTGCTGCAGGCTGCCAGGCCGATCCATTCCTGGATACCGTAGGCACCGGCTTTATCATAAGGCCTGAATTTTTCAATATAGTAATTTATCTCCTCATCCGAAAGCCTGGCAAATGTCACTTTTGTGGAGACGGAAAATGTTTTTTCCTTTGAGGATGATAGAAGTGACACGCCTGTTATTACTTCGTGTGTGTCATCAGAAAGATCCCTGATCATTTGCCTGGCTTCCTCTGCTCCGGCAGGTTTCCCGAGCACCCTGTTTTTACACCAGACAATGGTGTCAGCAGTTATAACTATCTCATTATCTGATATTTCATTTTTAAACAGCTTTGCTTTTTCGCGGGTCAGGTAAACAGCAATCTCTTCCCCTGAAAGGTTTTCCGGGTAACTTTCAGTATAATCTTTAATGATAACATCGAATCTTATGCCCACCTGCCTCAGGAGCTGTTGCCTTCTCGGTGAGCGTGATGCAAGAATTATCCTGTATTTATTCAGATTGTCAGTTATCATTTTCAGACAAGATTCCAGATAATTACTGCTTTTACAACCACAGAATACAGGATTCCTGTGAGCATAACGATCTTCATAATGGTGCTGGCGCTATGAAGCTGTTTTTTGCCTTTACTGATAACTATCTGATAGATAATATAAAGCAATGGCAGAACAACAAACACAGAAAGATAGATCAGTGTTATTCTATCAGAAATAAAGAAGCCCCATACCATGTAAAGCATTGCTATCGTAATGATTATCAGGCTGGTGACTACAACCTTTGAAGCAGGTATCCCCATTATGACCGGCATTGTGTTCCTGCCATAAGTCAGATCACCCTCAAAGTCTTCAATATCCTTTATTATTTCACGGGTGAGAGTCGTAAGAAATGCAAAAAGAGAAAAACCTCCAATCCAGTAAAACAGGAAACGAAGGCCGGGAAGCTCTAACGCATTGATTGCATAATACCTGTAAAGAAAAGGCCATTCATATAGAATTACCATGAAGGGGACCATTGCTGTCAACAGGGCTACTATTATGTTCCCGACAAAGAACTGCCTTTTATAGCTTGCTGAATAGAAATAAAGCAATCCGGATACCAGCAGAAACAGCAGTCCCATCCAGAAATATCCCGCTTTCCATGAGATGTAGAAGCCTGCGGCAATACCGGCAATATTAAAAATGTTATGCCACATCATAGCCTGTCGTCTCGGGATTTTTGTTCCTACTATTACCTTGCCCCTGTTGATCAGGTCTGTCTTAATGTCGAAGTAATCATTGATAACATACCCTCCCGCTGTTATAAAGACCGTAGCTGCAACAAGCAGCATAAACAAGTACCATGGGAACTGAAGTGTCATCGGTATTTCCTCCCCTGCACCGTTCAAAGGTATTACACCTGTTTTGCTGAGCAGAGGTTCAATGACAGCATATCTCATCAGCATCATAGTAAGGATCACTATGAGAAGGTTGGGCCATCTTATAAGTTTCAGGAATTCTTTCATATTACCATGTAAAAGCGTCAGGATCCATCCAGTTATTATGGAGCCGGAGTACCTGCTCAATGACATCTCTTACGCATCCTTCTCCGCCTTTCCTGTCAGAAATATAGGAAGCTATCTGTTTTATTTCACTATCAGCATCGGAAGGGCAGACAGGAATACCGGCATGTTTCATTACCTCAAAATCCGGGATATCATCTCCCATAAACAAAATATCAGAATCGTTGAGATTGTGTTTATTCTTAAAACTGTTATAATGATCCAGCTTTGTTTTACTGTTCAGGAAAATATCGGTAACACCCAGCACTTTAAGCCTTCTCTGGTATTCTTTTGAATTGCTTCCGGAAATTATACCGATATGATATCCTTTTTTTACCGCAAGCTGCAATGCATAGCCATCGCGCAGATTGATGGTTCTGTTTGGTACACCAAAAGCATTCAGACTGATGGTTTGAAGCGAGAGCACCCCATCGATGTCAAATATGAAAGCTTTTACCCTTGCCAGTCCCTCTTTAAAGTTTGCCATTAAAAGCCGTTTTTATAATATTCTATTATTGACTGAGTTACATCTTTATAAATTTTCTGCAAATCAGGTGAGAAAGATAATAAATCCATATGTTTTGCTATAGTATTCTGATCATTTCGTAAAGCAGGTCCCGTCTGCGACAGATCCGGACCATTGTCTATCGCTTTTGAAATGGTTTCCTTTATCAGGGGTTCAAGCACCTCAAATGATAATCCGGCTCTTGAGGACATTTCTTTTCCTGCGGTAAGCATATGATTTGTAAAGTTGCAGACAAAGATAGCAGCCAGATGCAGCATTTTTCTATGCTCAGTATCAACAAAATACACTTTACTTCCGATTTTTTCAGCCAGTTTTTTTAGTTTCCCGGTCATTTGCTGGTCAGATGCTTCAACGAAAAAGGGCAGATCTCTGAAAATGATCTTTCTCCCCTTCGAAAATGTCTGTAAAGGATAAAAAACACCTGTATGTTTCATCCGGTCAGGGAACAGATCCAGACCGAAACTCCCCGCCGTATGCACAACCAGGGTATCATCCGGACATTTTATGCTGTTCAGTACACTGTGCAGCTTATGATCGGGTACCGCTACAATGAGTATATCCAACGGATCATGGAATATAAGGTCAGAGGACCATGAAGCATTGCATGCATCGGCCAGGGGCTTTCCATTAGTACCGGATTCAGATACGATCTGACGGATGTTAATCCCGGAACAATGCATCTCCATGCAAAGAGCTCCGGCTACCCTGCCTGCGCCTGCAAATGATACATTGTAATGTGCCATGGGAGGTATTACTTTTTCCCGTACAGACTGGATTTCATTCCAGTGACCTGGATATTATAGATCTTATAATATGAGTAATAAGAGGAATTACTGCTGTTCATCATATACGTGCAATCCCAGAATACATTTCCGGATAATTTTATTTCATTCTGCCCGTTCAGATCAGTATAGATCGGGTACATTTCAGAGGGATTGCAAAAATGGTAATAATCATATGAAATACCATTAAATATAGCAAAAGAAGCTGTAGCTCCATTTGAGCTGTAATTTATTGATGAATATTCCATCAGCTCATCGGTAATTGTAAAGAGGATGTCTTTTCCGCAGCCGCATTTTGCCTGTTTTTTACAGCTGTTGAATGAAAAAACCGGCAATAGCATAATTACTGCGATAAGGATTTTCCGGATTATATATGAATTCATCTCAGGACTGTCTGTTGTACTATTTAATAACACACAAAGTAAAGTTATATTTCATTGATTACAAAAAATAAAGCCGTCAAAACTGTTTATTGACGGCTTTTCATCAGAGTTATGGATAATTCAGGCCTGGGCCGTAGGTCCTCCGAAACTGAGGGGCATTACTGGTCCTGACCCTTTTACTTCTTTTATATGTCCATGCACAGATTCATATTTTGCAATATTATCCTGCAGAGCCGCAACGAGTCTTTTTGCATGCTCGGGAGTAAGTATGATCCTGGATTTGACCTGGGCTTTAGGGATACCCGGCATAATCCGGACAAAGTCAACTACAAATTCTGAAGCAGAATGAGTTATTACTGCCAGGTTTGAATAAATACCCTGGGCGATCTCTTCATTCAGTTCAATGCTGATCTGGTTCTGTTCCTTGGGATCTGGCATATTCTTAGGTTTTAGCTTACTTTATTGTTTCACTTTCTGTTTCAACTTCTGATTCCTGTTCAGCACCCACGAGGTTTTCATATTCCTCCAGTGATCCTACTATTATGCTGTTATAATCGCGCTGGCCGGTCCCAGCAGGAATAAGATGTCCGACAATAACGTTTTCCTTCAGTCCTTCAAGCTTATCGACCTTGCCCAATATTGCGGCTTCGTTAAGCACCTTGGTAGTTTCCTGAAATGATGCTGCAGAGAAGAAGCTGTTGGTTTGAAGAGCGGCACGGGTTATACCCTGTAAAACCTGGCTTGATGTTGCAGGAATGGCATCCCTTGCTTCAACGACCTTCAGGTCTTTCCGCTTCAGGACAGAGTTATCATCTCTCAGTTTACGGGCTGTAACTATCATACCCGGGCGAAGTGTCTGAGAATCGCCGGCGTCAAGAATATATTTCTTCCCATAGATCCAGTCATTCTCATCCATGAACTCAAGCTTATCGACAACCTGACGTTCAAGGAATTTTGTATCGCCCGGATCAACGATCTCAACCTTGCGCATCATCTGCCTCACTATGATCTCAAAATGTTTGTCATTGATCTTGACACCCTGGAGGCGGTACACTTCCTGTATTTCATTCACAATGTACTCCTGCACTTTCGTGGGCCCTTTAATTGAAAGGATATCAGAAGGTGTGATCGCTCCGTCGGAGAGTGCTATACCTGCCTTTACATAGTCATTTTCCTGAACAAGTATCTGTTTTGAAAGCGGGACAAGGTATTTTTTCACCTCATCCGATTTCGATTTAATCGATATTTCCCTGTTGCCTCTCTTAATTTTTCCGAAGGTCACCTCACCATCTATCTCTGAAACAATCGCAGGATTTGAAGGATTGCGTGCTTCAAACAATTCCGTAACCCTTGGCAGTCCACCGGTTATATCACCCGATTTTCCGACAGCACGTGGTATTTTGGCAAGTACTTCGCCAGCCTCGACCGTTTTGTTTGCTTCAGCAACAAGGTGCGATCCCACCGGCAGATTGTACATCTTCAGTTCTTCACCTTTTGATGATAATATCTTTATGGCCGGGTTCTTCGTCTTATCCCTGCTCTCAATGATAACTTTCTCCTTGAAGCCTGTCTGTTCGTCTGATTCTTCACGGAATGTAACACCTTCTATAAGGTAATCAAATCCTATTTTGCCTCCTATTTCCGAAATAATAACGGCATTGAACGGATCCCATTCGCAGATAAGCTTTCCTTTTTCAATTTCCTGATTAGGCTTAACATAAAGTTTTGAACCATAAGGAATTGTATGCGTCGTGAGTGCAATTCCAGTTTTCTTATCGATGATCCTTAGCTCTGCAAGCCGCCCGATAACTATATCAATGTTGCCTTTATCAGGATCTTTTTTGGGGACGGATCTCAATTCCTCTATCTCAGCTATACCTGCATAGCGGGCGACAAGCCGTGATTCTGTTGTGATATTCGAGGCTGTTCCGCCCACGTGGAAAGTACGGAGAGTAAGCTGTGTTCCGGGTTCACCGATACTCTGGGCAGCAATTACACCCACGGCTTCCCCTTTCTGTACCATCAATCCGGTTGCCAGGTTGCGGCCATAGCATTTTGCACACACTCCTTTTTTGGATTCGCAGGTCAGCACCGAACGTATCTCCACCTGTTCAATTGGTGAATCTTCTATCTTCCTGGAAATTTCTTCAGTAAGCTCCTGCCCTGCTTCAGTAATCAGTTCTCCTGTAAGCGGATGGAACACATCATGAACAGTTGTGCGTCCAAGTATTCTTTCATACAGCGATTCGACGACTTCTTCGTTTTTCTTGATTGCCGTGGCTACCAGGCCTCTTAGTGTACCGCAGTCTTCTTCATTAATGATAACATCCTGTGATACGTCTACCAGACGGCGTGTAAGGTAACCGGCATCAGCTGTCTTAAGGGCAGTATCTGCAAGACCTTTGCGGGCACCATGTGTCGAAATAAAATACTCAAGAACCGAAAGTCCCTCTTTAAAGTTTGAAAGGATCGGATTCTCTATGATCTCTGAACCTGAGGCTCCTGATTTCTGAGGTTTTGCCATAAGCCCCCTCATTCCTGAGAGCTGACGTATCTGCTCTTTTGAACCCCTGGCTCCCGAGTCAAGCATCATGTATACCGAATTGAAGCCATGCTTGTCATTTGAAAGCTGTTTCATCAGCGACTGGGTCAGCCTGGCGTTGACGTGAGTCCAGATATCTATTATCTGGTTATAACGTTCATTATTTGTAATGAAACCCATGCTGTAGTTATTCAGCACTTCTTCCACCTGTTCATATCCTTCAGTTACGAACTTCGTCTTTTCTTCAGGGATGATCACATCATCCAGGTTGAATGACAAGCCACCCTTGAAGGCAGAAAAGAATCCCAGGTTCTTTATTGCATCGAGGAAATCAGAAGTTTTTGCCATTCCGGCAAGTTTCAGAACGCGTCCGATAATATCCCTGAGGGATTTCTTTGTAAGTATCTCATTTATAAAGCCAACCTCTTCAGGTACATACTGGTTAAAGATCACCCTGCCGACGGTTGTTTCAACAATATGATTGACCATTTCGCCATCAATCCTGTCAAAAACCTTAACCTTGATTATAGCATGCAGGTCCACCTTGCCTTCATTATGGGCTATTATCACCTCCTTCGGTGAATAGAATGTAAGGCCTTCTCCCATGACTTTATCCTTATCAGTACTCTTTTTCCCTTTTGTCATATAATAAAGTCCGAGAACCATGTCCTGCGATGGTACAGTGATCGGGGCTCCGTTAGCAGGATTAAGTATATTGTGTGAAGCCAGCATAAGCATCTGTGCCTCAAGTACTGCACCGTTGCCAAGGGGCAGATGAACTGCCATCTGGTCACCATCGAAGTCAGCGTTAAAAGCCGTACATACAAGAGGGTGCAGCTGGATCGCCTTACCTTCGATTAATTTCGGCTGGAATGCCTGGATACCAAGCCTGTGGAGTGTTGGTGCACGGTTCAGAAGAACCGGATGTCCCTTAAGCACATTTTCCAGAATATCCCATACTACGGGATCTTTCCTATCGACTATTTTCTTGGCCGATTTAACGGTTTTAACTATTCCGCGCTCGATAAGCTTGCGGATTATAAAAGGCTTATATAGTTCTGCAGCCATATCTTTCGGCAGGCCGCATTCATGAAGATTAAGCTCTGGGCCCACAACAATCACTGAACGGGCAGAATAATCCACTCTTTTTCCGAGGAGGTTCTGACGGAATCTTCCCTGCTTTCCTTTAAGGCTGTCGCTCAATGATTTAAGAGGTCTGTTAGCATCTGTTTTCACCGCGTTGGCTTTTCGGGAATTATCGAAAAGTGAATCAACAGCTTCCTGCAGCATTCGTTTTTCGTTCCGAAGGATCACTTCAGGAGCTTTGATCTCAATCAGCCTTTTCAAGCGGTTATTCCTTATTATTACTCTTCTGTACAGATCATTAAGGTCGCTGGTGGCAAAACGTCCGCCATCAAGAGGAACAAGAGGACGCAGTTCAGGCGGAATAACCGGAACCACTTTAATGATCATCCACTCCGGCTTGTTTACATGTTTTGAGTCCCTGAATGCTTCAACAACCTGCAAACGCTTGAGAGCTTCATTCTTACGCTGCTGGGAAGTTTCGGTATTTGCCCTGTGACGAAGTGAATATGACATTTCATCCAGGTCAAGACGGCTAAGAAGCTTGTATAAAGCCTCAGCTCCCATATCTGCCACAAACTTGTCAGGATGGTTTTCTTCAAGGTACTGATTTTCCTTCGGAAGAGACTCAATTATATCCATATACTCCTCTTCTGTCAGGAAGTCAAGAGCCTTTACTCCATCCACGGCTTTCACACCGGGATTTACCACCACGTATCTCTCATAATAGATGATAGAATCGAGTTTCTTTGTGGGAAGCCCTAGAAGATAACCTATCTTATTGGGCAACGAGCGGAAGTACCAGATATGCGCAACAGGGACAACAAGTGATATATGCCCCATTCTTTCACGGCGCACCTTTTTTTCAGTGACTTCAACGCCGCAGCGGTCGCACACAATGCCCTTGTATCGTATCCGTTTATACTTTCCGCAATGGCATTCATAATCCTTAACCGGACCAAATATCCTCTCACAGAACAATCCGTCCCGTTCAGGCTTATAGGTACGATAATTGATTGTTTCAGGCTTCAGCACTTCACCGCTCGATCGGTCGAGTATTTCTTCAGGCGAAGCAAGACCTATTGAGATCTTTGAGTAACTTGTTTTTGCTTTGTTATCTCTTCTGAATGACATATAT
>CAYNGW010000068.1:0-1964 GCA_964396955.1 uncultured Rikenellaceae bacterium
TAAAATACGGATCAGAAAAGCCCAACGCTCTCCTGAGCAGGGGCGTTGCCGGTATTATCGGTGATGCGCTGATCTACACGCTGCCGGGATCTGTAAGAGCTGTTGATGAATACATGACCGAAATACTTAAAACGCTGAAACATACTATCTTAATGAAGTATGGCATAGATACGCACGGGAAAAATCAATAGGTGAGACGATTGTTTGTATTTGTTGCCGCAGTGCCTATTACCCGGTCATAACGCTCATGAGGATTCCTGTAATAAACCAGAACAATATAATCGTTTTCGGTTTCATAATGACTGCCTTCAAAAACTGAAGCAACACCTTCCGTGTCTCCTTTCCTCAGAAAAACATATTCATAATTATACCATCCCTGTTTTAAAAGCAGTGTACATTCATATTGTCCCTGCTGAGGATTGAATACCATCAGGTTATTATCAGTATAGTTCCAGTTGGTCATGCTTCCGCTTACGTACATATTTCCACCGCTGATCATATACTTTGACGGGAGGGTAAAATAAACATACACATAATCTGCATCAGTTTCCGGATCACGGCCTTCATCTGAAGCAATATAATATCTGCCGTTAAAATCCTGCCAGTAAAAATATGGCTTGAATTCCCTGTTTTCAGAAGGGGAGAGATAGATGTGATAATTCGGCGCCGCATAATCTATTCTTCTGACAAATTCTGACTGATACCTGATGCTTTTAATATCGAAATACCTGAATTCATTTCCTGCAGTGAAGATATTTTTTTCAGACATTGCATTGAACTTAAGTTCATTGTTGCCAATAAAATCCGGACTCAGGTTCTTTTTTGCATTATTCCAGCGGCCGTTCCGGAGCACAAAACAATAGATATTGCGCTGGGGATCAATTACAGGGGCCCCTGCAAGATTCACAGTGAAATCAAACTGCTGGCCGGAGTTATTGTAGGCTGTTATCAGTGGTCTGTATGCCCTGAAATCTATTTTAGCCTGGTCCTCAGTAATGATAAATCGTTGTGAAATCACAGGTTTATCCGGCTCTCCATACGGATATACCGATAGGATATAATTCCCCGACAGCAGAAAAGAGATCCTTTCATTCGGGAAAGTAAGAGTATAATGAAAATACTTTACCGTGGTATTAAATGATGGTTTTACATCCTCAATGGGATTATCCGGGAATCCTTCAAGATATTCATTAGTGAAAATGTCGGACTTATTCCAGTCTTTGTCGCAGTGTGTAAATGTATAATAGTATGTTTCTGTTTGGTCATCAAGCAGATCAAACTGAAGGATCAGTTTCTCCCCGCTGTTCAGCTTTATTATGGGGTAAGAAAAGTTCCAGCCTTCCTTATAAAGCTGAACGGTTTTGATCCTTTTGTCATATACATTGTTTGTATATGAAAAGGGGTCCTGCTCACTGCTGTATAAAGTCTCCCCGCTGGCGCGGATTTGTAATCCGTGCCATTTGCTCGGTTGTAATCCGTGCCAGGAGGATGATAATTCCATATCTTGCTGGCATAGATTGCAAATCTGCGCCAGCAACAGTGGAAGATATATTATGATAAATGTCAGTGTTCTGCTCATAAAATGAAAATCCGGGAAAGTGTTAACAAAAATAGCGCAAAATTGTTATATCATATTTGGCATTTTTGAATAATTGTAACGAGCTATTTATACATTTGTAGCCAGTGTTAATTTATTAACAGAACTCAGTTTCCCGGGAATTATTTTAATGGTTTCAAAATAAAATGTCCAGAACTATCAGGTTGAAAAGGGGATTAGATATCCCGATAGAAGGTGCAGCTGAAAAGATCCTGGCCGGAGAGGCTAATCCTTACAGGTTTGGAATCAAGCCTGTCGATTTTCCGGGGCTCATACCAAAGCTGGAGGTCAAACCGGGTGATAAAGTAAAGGCAGGATCTGCTCTTCTCCACGATAAGTTGCATCCGGAGATAAAGTTCACTTCACC
>CAYNGW010000068.1:2064-10096 GCA_964396955.1 uncultured Rikenellaceae bacterium
GATTATGATTTTATTATAGAGAACTCACCGGCTTCATTGTTCAGTACAGGGATAAAGGCAATTTCAAAACTGACAGACGGAAAGACCCATCTTGTTCTCAACGTAAAAGGATACCCGTCTTCAGTAATGAGCAAAACTGCCGGTGTTGAGATCTCATATTTCTCAGGACCTCATCCCGCTGGTAATGTGGGAGTCCATATTCACCATCTTGATCCGGTAAATAAGGGTGAGGTTGTATGGTACATTAATCTTCAGGATGTAATAGCTGTCGGAAGGCTTTTTACCGAAGGTGTTTATAAGCCTGAAAGAATAATTGCCCTGACAGGTTCAGAAGTAGTTCATCCTCAGTATTATAAGATACTGTCAGGGAGCGCTGTTACACGAATGGTAAGAGATAATGTCAGATCAGGAAACCTGAGATATATCAGCGGTAATGTCCTGACAGGCACAAGGATCACCGCTGATGGCTTTCTAGGATATTATGACTCGCAGGTGACTGTGATCCCGGAAGGGGATTATTTTGAGTTCTTCGGATGGGCGGCACCAGGATCCGGTAAATACAGCTTTTCAAAAACATTTGCTTCAAGTCTTTTCCCGAAAAGGAATTACAAACTCGATACAAATCTGCATGGAGGGGAAAGAGCTTTTGTAATGACCGGGCAATATGAGAAAGTTGTTCCGATGGATATTTATCCGATGCAGCTTTTCAAGGCAATCCTTGCCGGCGACATTGATCTGATGGAAAACCTTGGGATATATGAAGTAGCAGAAGAGGATTTTGCGCTCTGCGAGTTTATTTGTCCTTCCAAAATTGAGATACAGTCGATTGTCAGAAACGGACTCGATCTGATGATCAAAGAGATGAGCTAAAACCTGAGATAATATTATATAATGAATTCTTTACGAAAGACTTTAGATAAACTCAAACCTCATTTCACGGAAGGAGGACGGTTTGCAAAATTACGTTCAGTATTTGAAGGGTTTGAGTCTTTTATGTTTGTTCCTGATAAGGTAACCTTTAAAGGATCACATATCCGCGACAGCATTGACCTGAAACGGACAATGACGGTTGTATTAATAGCATTGGTACCGGCACTTTTATTTGGCTCATACAATACCGGTTTACAGCACTTCAGGTCTGTCGGGATTGATGCAGGTATTCTTAAGGCATTCGGGTTCGGATTCCTCAGAATTCTGCCGCTTATAATTGTAAGCTATGTAGCAGGTCTTGGTATTGAGTTTATTGCAGCCCAGATACGCGGGCATGAGATAAATGAAGGATTCCTTGTTACAGGACTTCTGATCCCGTTGATCGTGCCAATCGATATTCCGCTTTGGATGCTTGCACTTGCCACTGCCTTTGCGGTTATCCTGGGAAAGGAAGTTTTCGGGGGCACGGGGATGAATATTTTCAATCCGGCACTTCTCACAAGGGCATTTCTCTTTTTCAGTTACCCGGGCTGGATGACGGGAGATAATGTATGGACAGAAGGACTCACGAAAGGACAGAACATTATTGATGGATATTCCGGTGCTACGCCCCTTTCGATGTGTGCTCAGGGTAATATGCCGGGACTGCCATCATTCATGGAGATGTTTGTCGGAACAATCCCTGGTTCGATAGGGGAAACCTCAACTGTTGCAATTCTTATCGGAGCCCTGATTTTAATCTTAACAGGCATCGGAAGCTGGAAAATCATGGTAAGTGTTTTTACCGGAGGATTAGCAATGGGGCTTCTGCTCAATGCAATATCAGCTAATCCGTATATGGAGCTGCCCTTTTATTATCACTTTGTAATGGGCGGTTTTGCTTTCGGTGCAGTATTTATGGCAACCGATCCGGTGACAGGAGCACAAACAGAGAAGGGGAAATGGATCTATGGATTCCTTATAGGGATATTATCAATTCTCTTCAGGGTTTTAAATCCGGCATATCCTGAGGGTGTTATGCTGGCAATTCTTTTAATGAATCTTTTTGCGCCGCTTATCGATCATTATGTGGTGCTGGCAAATATCAGGAGGAGGCTTAAACGGACTTTAATCGCAACCAAATAATTAAGTAAATGAAACAGTTCAGCAACAGATATATTTTCATCTTCTCGACAGTGATGGTTGTAGTTGTTGCATCATTGCTGTCTCTGGCTGCCACCCTGCTGCAACCAGCCCAGGAAAGGAACCTGGAAATTGAGAAAAAGAAAAGCATGCTTGAATCAATCCTAATTCCTGCGACCCGCGAAAATGCCCAGGAGCTTTACGATAAATATATCACGGAGAGTTTCGTGCTTAATACTAAGGGGGAACCTGTCGCAGGTATCGACGCCTTTACTGTCGTTTTGAGAAATGAACAGAAGAAACCTCTTGAAGAGCAGCATCTTCCTGTATTCAGGGCTGCACCTGATGACGGAGAAAAGGTAATAATCCTGCCTGTCGAAGGCAAGGGGCTCTGGGGACCGATTTATGGATATGTATCACTGATGTCGGATCTTAATACTATATACGGTGTCACTTTTGATCATAAGGGTGAAACACCCGGACTGGGCGCTGAGATAAATACCACACCTTTTGAGAGCATGTTTAAAGGGAAGAAGCTTTATGAAACCGGCGCTTTCGTTTCTGTAAAGGTTCATAAAGGAAGACCCGATCCATCAGATATTCATAGTGTTGATGCAATCTCAGGCGGGACAATTACAAGCAAGGGTCTCGAAAAAATGCTTCTTGACTGCCTGGGAAAATATAATGATTACCTCATAAAAAACGCGATATAAAATATGAACAGCCAGGAAAAAGAGCCGATGTTCTCGGCAAAGAATTTTAAACTGTTTACCTCTCCGCTGGACAGGAATAATCCGATCACCGTTCAGGTTCTGGGAATATGTTCAGCGCTGGCAGTTACCGTGAAGCTTAAACCAGCCCTGGTTATGGCATTATCAGTCTCGATAGTTGTGGCCGTATCAAACCTGGTCATTGCAGCACTAAGGCAATATATACCTGACAGGATAAGGATAATTGTCCAGCTGGTGGTCATAGCAACACTGGTAATTCTTGTGGATCAGATCCTTAAGGCATATGCCTTTGATGTCAGCAAGCAGCTCTCTGTTTTTGTAGGACTGATAATAACCAACTGTATCATAATGGGACGCCTGGAAGCATTCGCCATGGCAAACAAACCATGGCCTTCCTTCATTGACGGACTGGGCAATGGTGCCGGTTATGGACTGATACTGATTATTGTTGCTTTCTTCAGGGAACTATTGGGATCAGGGACAATATACGGTTACCCGGTGCTTGAAAAAATAGGAGCCTATTCCATAGGTTATGAGAATAACGGGATGATGATACTGCCGCCAATGGCGCTGATCGTTGTTGGATTGATAATCTGGTTCCAGAGAAGCAGGAACAAGGAGCTTATTGAAAAATAACAGGAAAGGACTATGGAGCACTATTTAAATATATTCGTAAAGTCAATCTTCATTGACAACATGATTTTCGCCTTTTTCCTGGGCATGTGTTCGTATCTTGCAGTATCAAAGACAGTTAAAACTTCAATTGGACTTGGTGTTGCCGTAATATTCGTACTTCTGATTACAGTCCCAGTGAATTTCCTTGTAGAGAAATATGTCTTAAAAAAAGGAGCGCTTATCTGGCTTGGTGAAGGATTTGCAGATGTGGATCTGAGCTTTCTGACCTTCATGATTTTTATTGCAGTGATTGCCGCTATAGTCCAGCTTGTTGAGATGATAGTTGAAAAGTTCAGCCCGGCTTTATATAACTCACTGGGCATCTTTCTCCCTCTTATTGCGGTGAACTGTGCAATACTTGGTGCAGCGCTTTTCATGCAGGAAAGAGAATACGCCAATGTGGCAGAAGCAACAATCTTCGGAGTTGGATCAGGTATCGGATGGCTACTTGCGATTGTCGGGATTGCTGCTATCAGGGAGAAAATGAGGTACAGTAATGTCCCTGCTCCTTTAAAGGGACTGGGAATTACATTTATCCTTACGGGACTGATGGCGATAGCTTTTATGGGATTTATGGGGATAACACTCTAAAAGAAATACAGATATTATGATTTTAGGATTTACCACGATTGGGACAACCCTGCTAAGCATAATAGTATTTCTTTTAATAATTCTGCTGCTGGTTATAATGCTTCTCTTTGCCCGGGATAAGCTTTCACCTAAAGGAGATGTGACAATTCATATTAACGATCGAGAAATTGTTGTTACACCCGGTTCAAACCTGCTGATGACTCTTTCCGGGAATGAAATTTTCCTTCCATCAGCATGCGGAGGCGGAGGAACCTGCGGGATGTGCAAATGCCAGGTTCTGGAAGGAGGCGGATCAATACTCCCTACTGAGACAGGATTCTTCACACGTAAAGAACAGCGTAACCACTGGAGGCTGGGCTGCCAGTTAAAAATCCGGGAGCCACTGAAAATAAAAGTTCCTGAATCAGTGCTTGGAATAAGGAAATGGCAATGTGAAGTGGTGTCAAACAGGAATGTAGCAACATTTATTAAGGAGTTTGTTGTGAAACTTCCTGAAGGAGAGCAGCTTAAATTTGAGCCGGGCGAATACGTCCAGATAGATGTTCCAAAATATCAGACAAGCTTCAGGGATTTTATCATTGAAGAAGAGTACCGGGATGACTGGGAAAAATTCAAAATGTGGGATCTTTCCATAAAGAATAATGAAGAGACATTCAGAGCATATTCAATGGCCAACTACCCTGCAGAAAAGAATCTTATCAAGCTTAATATAAGGATTGCTACTCCGCCATGGGATAATGTTAAGAAGCAATTTGTGAATGTCCCTCCCGGGATATGTTCCTCATATATCTTCTCAAGAAACCCGGGTGATAAAGTAATGATATCGGGTCCATACGGGGAATTTCATATTAAGGACACAAACAATGAAATGATATATATCGGGGGCGGTGCCGGAATGGCTCCCCTGAGGTCACATATTTTCCATCTTTCCCATACCCTGAAGACGAACCGCAAAATATCATACTGGTATGGTGCAAGATCGCTCAGGGAAGTATTCTATGAAGACGAATTCAGGGCAATCGAGAAAAATTTCCCTAATTTCAGGTTTAACCTGGCTCTTTCGGAACCTCTTCCTGAGGATAAATGGACGGGCCTCACAGGGTTCATTCACCAGGTGCTTCTTGATAATTACATCAGCAAGCGTGATGATCCTGAGGATATTGAATATTATTTCTGCGGCCCCCCGATGATGAATAATGCAGTTATCAAAATGCTCGACGACCTGGGCGTCCCGGCAGAGAATATTTCATTTGATGATTTCGGAATATAAAATACAGAGAAGACATATAGATTTCACAGAGGATTAAAACCAAAGAACATGAAACTAAGATTTACAGGATTATTACTCTTTGTGTTGTTTTTAGCTTCTTCCTGTAAAGAAAATCCAGGTTTTTCGAATTTCACGGGATTTGTCCAGGGTACTACCTACAGTATCGTTTTTGAAAATACTGACCACATAAACCTGATGGATTTAAGATCACAGGTTGAAAAGATCCTTCACGATTTCGATATGTCATTGTCGTTGTACCAGGATTCATCCGTACTTTCAAGAATAAACCGGAATGAAGTGGTCATCCCTGATTCATTTTTTATTGAAGCCTTCAACAGGTCAAAAGAGATAAATCTGACCACAGGTGGTGCATTCGATATTACCGTGGGTCCCCTTGTGGAAGCGTGGGGATTTGGACCTGATGCACAGAAATATTTTACTGAATCAAAACGCGACTCACTGTTAGACCTTGTGGGTATGGAGAAAGTGGATATCAGGGATGGGAGAGTGTACAAAACAGATCCGCGTATCCGCCTTGATTTCAATGCTATAGCCCAGGGTTATTCAGTTGATATCCTGTATAAGTATCTGAACAGCCTTGGTATAAAGCGATATCTGGTTGAAATAGGGGGTGAGGTAAGGGTCAAAGGCGATAAAGGAGATGTATTGTGGAGGATAGGAATTGACAGGCCTGAAGATAACAATATGTCTCCCGGCTCAGACCTTCAGGCAATAATAAGCCTCAAAGACAGATCCCTGGCAACATCCGGCAATTACAGGAAATTCTATGTTGAAAACGGCATCAAATATTCACATATCATTGATCCGAAGACAGGTTACCCGGCCAGAAACCAGCTGTTAAGCGCAACTATCATTGCCGATGACTGTGCAACTGCTGATGCTGTTGCGACTGCCTGCATGGTCTTGGGAAAAGAGAGGACAATCGAGTTTCTTAACCTGCATACGGAATTTGACGGTTACCTTATTTATTCCGATGAGAGCGGAAATTTCAAAACGTGGATGTCGGAAAAGCTAAAAGGATTCATTTCTGAAGAATAAGCCCCCCTGCCCCCCTAAAGGGGGGTCTTTTAATCCACAAATTGTACATCCCGACATATCATCTCCGGGGTTACAACCAATATCCGTATGCTGTGCACATGTTATTCCCCTCTTTTGCATCTCCTTGTTCCCGCTGATATGTGTTTCGGGAAACTGGCCTTTGGATTTAAGCAATATCCGTATACCCAGGAACGTAAAAGCAACCAGCACGAACACAACACTTATCAGTAGCAATTTCAGGAACATAGCTTTTATTTAATGCCAACTCTCAAAGATACTCATCATTTATTCTGTTAATGTTAAACAACTGCGGTAAAAATTTGTTTATTGTTTATAATAACACGGAAAATATTAAACTATCAGACAGTTATGAAGCAAAGTGACAGATTATCAGATCAATATATGAACAAGGTGAGCATTCTTGCCGATTTCCGGCTTGCGAATCTCAGCAGGAATCTCAGCATTACAGGGCGTCGCGAAGTGTTGTCGGGAAAAGCAAAATTCGGGATATTTGGCGATGGCAAGGAGATAATCCAGATAGCCATGGCCAAACAGTTCAGAGAGGGAGACTGGAGGTCAGGATATTACAGGGATCAGACATGGATGATGGCAATGGGGCTTTATGATTCACTGGAATTCTTTCATCAGCTGTATGGGAACACCGACAGGGAAATTAATCCGGGAAGCGGCGGAAGAGTATTCAATAACCATTTTTCTATTCCGAACATTAATCCTGATGGTTCCTGGCGCGACCTGACAAAACAAAAGAATTCCTCATCTGATATATCCCCGACAGCCGGCCAGATGCCAAGGTTGCTGGGACTGGCATATGCTTCAAAATTATTCAGGCAGAATAAGGAACTGCACCGGTTTACAACTCTTTCACTGAAGGGAAACGAAGTTGCATTTGGTTCAATCGGAGATGCCAGTACATCCGAAGGACACTTCTGGGAGACAATGAATGCTGCCGGTGTGTTGCAGGTACCGATGGCCGTTTCAGTTTATGATGATGGTTACGGAATATCGGTTCCAAAGAAATACCAGACCACCAAGGGAAGCATTTCTGATATCCTCAAAGGTTTTGAAAATGAACCGGATAGGCCAGGTATATTGATTTATAAAAGCAAGGGATGGGATTATGCCGGTCTGATCAGAATGTATGAGGAAGGGATAACAATCTGCCGCAAGGACCATATTCCTGTTCTCTTCCATGTTGAGGAGGTGACACAACCTCTGGGCCATTCCACATCAGGATCTCATGAAAGATATAAAAGTGAGGAAAGGCTGAAATGGGAAGACGAATTTGATCCGATAAGGAAAATGCGGGAATGGATCATTGACAATAAAATTGCAACGGCTGAAGAGCTTGATAAAGTAGCTGCCGGGGCTGAAGAAGAGGCTAAGGAGTCAAGAAAAAAAGGATGGGAGATGTTCCAGAACCCGATAAAGATTGAACGTGATGCGCTTGTAAGAATAATCAGAGACCGCAACTGCAAATGTCATGAAGACTCTAAAGAAGCTACAGTTGATAAGATAAGTGAAGACCTTACGAAGGTCATTTCACCTATCCGCAAGGATAATTTTATGGCTGCCAGGAAGATTCTCAGGAATGTATGTGAAACATGCGATAAGGCGGATAACCTGAAGGAAGAGC
>CAYNGW010000069.1:0-9876 GCA_964396955.1 uncultured Rikenellaceae bacterium
AAATTTTATTCAACATTGCAAACCTTAATCCCGGAAGTATGAAAAATTAAATTTTTTACCATTCGCACGGGAATAAAAAAAGCATAACTTTGCACTTCAATAATTTTGAATAAATATCAATAAAATCGTTTGTTTAATGAATAAGAAACTATTATTGTTTTTTATTGCCGGACTGACCATTTCAAGCTGTAAAAATAATATAAATGAAATAAACGGCAAACTAATAAACAGCATAAAGGGCGAATATATTTTTCTTGACGAACTCAGATCAAATGAACTACTGACAGTCGATTCTGTTCGCGTTTCGGACGATGGCACATTTTCTCTGACCAGGAAAATTGATTTTCCCTCTTTTTATCTCCTGAAAACTGATGATTCCAATTTTCTTACCATGCTGCTTGATCCGGGTGAAAAAATCGAGCTGACGGCTTACCGGGATTCCCTGAATTATCCATTAACGCTTTCAGGGTCAGAAGGAACAGAACTTTTGGCTGATTATAACATAAAGCTCAGGGAAACGATAGATAAGCTTTCCTCCCTTCGCAGTGTCTACATACAGAATCTTGATAAGCCTGAATTACCTATGGTCATGGAAAGACTTGACAGCCTGGCACAGGGATACCTGAATGAAATAAATCTTTATACAAAGAACTATATTAATGAGAATATTACATCTCTGGTCAGCCTTGTTGCCTTATATCAGCAGGTGGCGCCAGGCGAGTATATACTTCATCCACAGAAGGACCTGGATTATTATGTAAAGGTTGATTCGTCAATGTGGCTGTCATACCCTGATTATGAGCCTGTCAGGTCACTTCATGAACTGGTCGGCGAAATGATATCCGTTATCCCGGAACAGGATAACTTCAGTACTTTTCTGACCGGGGGAGATAAAGCTCCCGAAATAGCCCTTCCCAGTCCACAGGGAGACACCATCAGGCTCTCCTCCACATTAGGATCAGTAGTCCTGCTCGACATCTGGGCGGCATGGTGCACCCCATGCAGAAGGGAAAATCCCAACCTGGTGAGAGTTTATGACCTCTATCATAGCAAGGGATTTCAGATCTTCCAGGTATCTATAGATAAAACCAGGGAAGCATGGCTGAAAGGCATTGAGGATGACAATCTTGGAAAATGGATACACGTAAGCGATCTGAAATACTGGAGCTCAGTGGTTGTTCCCCTTTATAAGATTGAATCTATCCCGGCTAATTTTCTTCTCGACAGGGAGGGCAGAATAATTGCATCCAACCTTAGGGGAGAGCTGCTGCAAAGAAAGCTGGCAGAAATATTTGAAAACTAAATCTGAAAAACCGTTTTTATCACTCCATTAATGAAAAAATATCTGATACTGTTTATCCCGGTCCTGGTAATAATGGGATGCAAAAGGAACAGCATTTTCGTTGTTGACGGCTCAGTAAAAGAAAAAAAGCAGGAATATATGTATATCAGCAAAGTTGATATCAATACTCCTGTTTTAATCGACTCATCACAGATAAGCAGCAAGGGCACTTTCAGGTTCAGGGTAAAAGCCGAAGAGCCTGATTTTTACCAGATCGGCTATTCTGAAACAAATTATGCAAACCTGCTTGCAGAGCCCGGAGAAAGGATTGTGATGAATTTTAACAGCAATAACCTTTATGATAATTATTCCGTCACCGGATCCGGGGGCTCCGAACTGGTACAAATTCTTGATCTTAAGCTCCTTGAGACAAAAAGCAAACTTGATTCCCTTAATGTCATTTACGAAAAAGCATCAAAGGAACCAGGCTTTGAAACAAAGGGGCCCATCCTTGAACAGGAGTATCTTGAAATTGTAAAGAACCAGAGAAAATTCAATATTGAATTCATAATCGGGAATATTAATTCGCTTGCTTCAATAAAGGCTCTCTACCAGAGAATAAATGATGAGACTTATGTACTTTATGAAACGCGTGACCTGCAATATCTTAAGATTGTTGCTGACTCCCTTAAGTTTCACTATCCGGAATCAAAGCATACGAAAGCCCTTGTAAACAATTTTGAAAAGGAAATGAGTCAGTTCAATTCCAGGAAGCTGGAGATGGCAACGAGTTCTCTGCAGGTAACTAAACTTGACCCGGAACTTGAGGACATCAATGGCAGGAGAATTGCACTCTCTTCACTGAAGGGTAAATATGTGCTTCTGTCATTCTGGTCAGCCCAGTCAAGGGATTGCATTGCGGATAATCTCCAGTTAAAGGAGTTTTACAGGCTCTACAGCAAAAAGGGATTTGAAATATACCAGATAAACCTTGACGAAGATGATTCCGTATGGAGGACTGCTGTAAAGTTTGATGAGCTTCCATGGATAAGCACAAGGGAAGACGATCCTGCCAATCCAAGAAATGCAAGACTATATAACGTTCAAATCCTTCCTGCCAATTATCTTTACGATCCGGAAGGGAACATTATTGCATCAAACCTTCATGGAAGAAACCTGCAGATAAAACTTAACCAGATATTCAGTAATTAAACCATAGATTTGGCTGATTCAGGAAAAATATTCTTTGCCTCCGATTTTCATCTGGGGCTTAATACGGGAACGCCGCCTCCTGACCGCGAAAAAAAAGTAGTCGCCTGGCTTAATGAGATTGCCCGTGAAGCAGGTGAGATATATCTTCTGGGTGATGTTTTTGATTTCTGGTGGGAATACAAGCTTGTCGTACCAAAGGGATTTACCCGTTTTCTGGGCACAGTATCCTCAATTACGGATTCAGGCATACCAGTACATTTTTTCACTGGGAATCACGATATGTGGATTGGCGACTATCTATCAAAAGAATGTGGTATCATATTACATACAGGTCCGTATACGACGTCTTTTAACGGTAAGAAATTTCACCTTGCCCATGGTGAGGGACTGGGTAGTCACAATACCGGTTTCAGAATACTCCTTAGAATATTTCATAATAAGCCCCTCAGGGTTATGTATTCTGCCCTTCATCCTTCAATGGGTGTTGGTTTCGGACATCGATGGTCATTGAATTCAAGGCTGGGCAAGGGTATCACGACAGATTTCATGGGGGAAGAGAAAGAAGATCTCATCAGATATGCCGGTACTGTCTTTGAAAATGAGAAAATTGATTATTTCATTTTCGGTCACCGTCATCTGGCTATGACTTTTAAAATGAAGGAGGGGGCAGAGATAGTATTTCTTGGTGACTGGATAAAAAACAGCAGTTATGCTGAATGGGATGGCAGCAGTCTGTTGCTCAGGATGTTATCTTAGTGATTTTAATCCTCTACCTTAATTGTAAGAGTATAATAGGAATAAAGGTTATTTATCTTATTAAACTCATAAACGAGTTTGTTGCCTGATTTCCTGGCCATATCAATAAGCCCCATATTCCCGGTACTATCGGAGTCTGATGTCTGGTTTGAGAGAGATCTCCGGAATAATTCCTTCAGTCCTGCCTTGTCATATTTATTTACTGTGTCAAGTTTTTCTTTCAGATGAGCTACCTTGATATTTTCGATCAGGTTACCTGTTGTGAGCAGGTAAGTCTTATTCTTCAGCCTGATCATTGCTACAGGCATGCCGTATTTTTCCTCAGGTTCTATTCCGGCACTGTATTTTGCGACATTTTCCAATATCTCAACAAGTATACTGAATACTCTCCTGCGCTGATTTGATTTGATTTCATTTTCATTTAACTGGGCTTCAGTAAATGAAAGCACTTCTTTCCCCACTTCCGGAGTGATATGTCCCGACCATATAAGGTAAATATTATTATCTGCCATCATTTTTTCAAGCCGGGAAACAGCTTTACCGCGGAATGGCTTTTCTCTTTTACCATAGTGCATCCCAACACCTTCTGAATCAACAGTTTTACTTAAGATGAAATATGAATTTTCTTTATCGAGATTAACAAAATCATAATCGAGCTTATTTCCTGTTTTCTTTGCCATTTCAATAAGTCCCAACCCTGCTCCGCCTTTATTGCTTAATTCTGAATTACTCAGCATTTGCCTGTAAACAGTCCTTATTTCACCGGATGCAAGATTATTGATCTCATCCAGACGCTTTTTAAGATCCTCAATATTTGAACTTGAAATAACATTCCCGGTTGTTACGGTATAGCCTCCGTTTACTTTTGAATAAACCACCAGAGACATGCCGGCATGCACACTGCCATTACTGTGCCTTGTGACATTCTGAAGGCTTTCGAGCACAAACATGAAGAGTCTCTTTCTGCCCAGAAAGCCAAACTCTGAATGTTCCATCTCCTTCTCCAGCAGCATCAGAAGAGGAACGGAATTATCTTTGGTAACAACGCCCCTGTAAACGAACATAAGGCGTTCTTTCATCATTTTATTTCTAATCTTTTGTAACAGATCCATGCAAAGAAGATCACGCAGATTAAGAGAAGTTAAAATTAGGAAAAAATGATTACTTAGCAAAAAAAAACAACAAGTCCTGACGATGATCACGCAATAATTTGATTTACATCTGTTTGCATGATTTTATCGCAGCTTTTACAATCATACTGATCATGTTTTTATTGAAAAAAGAATAAGATTTAATACCCATGCACGCGATCCGTTATTATTCCTACCTTGTTCATCAAAATCACGGTTGTACAATGCCGGATATTTAAATGTTTTCGAGGTTTTTAAAATATATCGTACCTCCATTTACCTTCAGGGTTTTTTTCAGGCGTATCTTTTATTCAAATCTGAAGAAAGTACCTCTTGAAAAGCCTTTGCTTTTTGTTGGCAACCATCAGAATTCATTTATGGACGGAATACTTGTCGGATCATATCTGCCTCAGCCGATCCATTTCACTATGCGGGCAGATATGTTCAGAAAACCCTTTGCAAGGTTCTGTCTGCGGGAGCTGAATGTTGCACCGGTTTACAGGATTGAAGAGGGATTGGAAAACGTGCATAAAAACCTTGAAACATTCACAGGGATATATGATATCCTGCGGAAAAACGGGAATTTCATCATGTTTTCCGAAGGCACCTGCTTGCAGGAAAAGCGCCTTCAGAAATTAAGGAAAGGAACCGCCAGGCTGGCTTTCGGAGCTGAGGAGAAATTCGGACTTGATGTGAATATTGTACCGGTAGGAATCAATTACACTTATCCTGCATCATTCCGGAAGGAGGTGATGATAAATTTTCATGATCCATTCAGTATCAAGGAATTGAAGGATATTTACAAAGAAAATCCCGCAAAAGGATTACGTGCCTTTAATGAAAAATGTGATGCTGGTCTGCATGAGGAAGTGATAATCATTGAGGATCCGAAAAATGACTGGCTTGCTGAGCAGCTGCTCAAGATGGAACGCAACAATATGGTACTTCCATTTTTCCGGTGGAGGTTCGATACTGACGACAGGAGACTCAGGGAAAAGAGCGTAACAGATAAGATCAACCATCTTACTAAAACATCACCGGAAGCTTTAGATGCTCTCGGGGGAAAGGTCAAAGCATATTCTGACCTGCTGAACTCTGCAAAACTAAGGGATGAGAATTTTGCAAGGAAGCTGAATCTTGGCTGGCTTAGGTATATAGCAGTCATTGCAGGTTTTCCTGTATTCCTTGCGGGATACATCAGTAACCTTCTCCCCTTTATCATACCGCGTTCCGTGTGTGATAAACTAATTAAGGACCCCAGATTTTACAGCTCATTATATATAAGTTCCGGTACGCTCCTTTATCTTATCTATTCTCCTCTTGTTCTGATTCTTGCCAGCATCTTTTTAGGCTGGGCAGGTTTTCTGTTTGGTTTGCTAGTTCCGTTGCTAGGTTATCTTGTATTATTTTACGAGGAGATCTTCTGGGAACGCCTGCGAACTCTCCGGTTCAAATTAAAGTCAATCACCAGCAGGCCTCTTATTACGGATCTGATTTTAAAACGCATTGAAATCCAGAATTACATCAATTCAATTACTGTTGCATAAAACTCATCCGGCCCGGCTTTTACGACCGAGAAGTGGATCTGGTATCCATCCGGAAAAGAAGTGATTACTTTTTGGCAGCTGACCCTGTCAGGTTTATCAGAATAACTCCGTTAGCGCCTCTGGAGCCATAAATTGATGCCGCCGCGCCTTTGAGAATTTCGATAGAACTGACCTCCTGAGGGCGGATATCATCTATTGAGTCTGTGATAACTCCATTGACAACAAAAAGGATAGGGGTATTGTTGGTTGATGTGACACCTTGTATGAAGATTTCTTTCCTGATAACATGGACTCCAGGCACCTCACTGCCTATTAATTCATAAATGTCTGTATATGATGCATACTTTGCTTTCCTGCCGTCAATCTGATGGACGGGAACAGACAGGTCTTTTTTTCCTGCGGTGCCATACCCGATATTTATTTTATCCTCATTATTATTCCCGGGGATCTGTCCGGTTACAGGCAATATAAAGTCAACGACGCTGCGTCCGTTTATAGACTCTTCATTCATACCCCCAGATGTGAATACAGCAACAGTTTTAGCATTAGGCTTAATTTTGAGTCTATAAAAACCCTTATCATCGGTGACAGTCCTGGTCATTTCGTCGCCGATAAATATTATAGCTTCTTTAACCGGTTTCCTGTTAGCATCTGCCACGGTGCCAGACAATGAAACCTTTTTATCAGGCCTCTGTCCTGTTAACGGAATAACTGCAGCCATGGCAAAAAAAATTAGAATCAAATATTTTGATTTCATCTTTTATGGTTTACAAAGTCGTGTAAGTTATATTTCAGAAGTAATAAAAGCAAGTTTATCAACCTGACAACTGATAAAAATATGTTTTATAAAATAAAAAAGAGCACAGTAGAAATTAAGTTCGTGCTGTTAATGAAGTCTGTTGCCCTGATATCATCCCGGTTGCAATCAGCCGGCCCAGCCTTCCCTGTCCAGATTCCGATAATTAATTGCTTCGGAGATGTGTTCCGCAGTAATGTTCTCTGATTCAGCAAGGTCGGCTATTGTCCTGGCAACTTTAAGGATCCTGTCGTAAGCTCTTGCGGAGAGCCCCCTGAGTTCCATTGCGGTTTTTAAAAGCCTGCCGCCCGATTCATCAAGCTGGCAGTATTTTCTTTGCATCGATGATGTCATCTGGGCATTTGCATATATTCCTTTTACTGCGGCGAAGCGCTTCGATTGTATCTCTCTTGCCCTGACGATCCTTTCTCGAACGACAACAGATTTTTCGATCTTTCCTGAATCCGAAAGCTTATCGTAATTAACCGGAACAACTTCGATATGAATATCTATACGGTCAAGCAGAGGGCCTGATATCCTGTTAAGATATTTCTGCACCATTCCCGGTGTGCACATGCATTCTTTTTCAGGGTGGTTATGAAATCCGCACGGACAGGGATTCATACTTGCCACCAGCATAAAGCTTGCCGGGTAATCACAGGTTGATTTTGCCCTCGAGATGGTTATTATCCTGTCTTCAAGAGGCTGTCTCATCACTTCAAGGACGTTTCGTTTGAATTCAGGCAGCTCATCGAGGAACAGAACACCGTTATGTCCCAGGGAGATCTCTCCCGGTTGCGGAAAGGTGCCTCCGCCAACAAGTGCGACATCCGATATTGTATGATGGGGAGATCTGAATGGCCGTTTGGTCATCAGTGCGGTATGATCATCAATCTTACCTGCAACTGAATGGATCTTTGTTGTTTCAAGAGCTTCTTCAAGTGTAAGAGGAGGCATTATCGTAGGTAACCTCTTGGCTAACATAGTTTTGCCCGATCCGGGCGGGCCAATCATAATTAAATTATGATGACCTGCAGCCGCTACTTCCAGTGCTCTTTTAACGTTCTCCTGTCCTCTTACATCAGAAAAATCAAATTCATATTTATTGGCTTCATCAGCAAAAATTTCAAGCAAATCTACCTTTACCGGGGCGAATTTACGGGTCCCGTTAAAGAAATCCACAACATCGCCGAGTTTTTCCATGCCATAAACATCAAGACCGTTTACCACACCAGCTTCGCGGGAGTTTTTCACAGGGACTATCACTCCCCTGAATCCTTCTTCCCTTGCTCTCAGGGCGATTGGCAAAACACCTTTAACAGGCTGCAGCGTCCCATCCAGGGAGAGCTCTCCCATAAGGATAAAAGATTCAATTTCTTCCCTGATCACTTTTTCATCGGCTGCAAGGATTCCCATGGCGAGAGGCAGGTCGTAAGACGATCCTTCTTTCCGGATATCGGCAGGTGCCATGTTTATCACCACCTGTTTACCCGGCCAGTGAAATCCAAGTGAGCGAAGAGCCGATTCAATTCTCTGCTGGCTCTCCTTGACTGCCACATCAGGCAGTCCAACCAGAAAAAAACGTACACCCCGTGACACGTTGACTTCTATTGTAACTGTCACAGCATCAATACCTGTCACGGCACTGGCAAATGTTCTTACTAACATAGTTCCAATTTATTTAGCACTTTAAGGAAACACATACCAAATATAGGAAAAAGAAAACAAAAGAAAAAAGAAACAAGATAAAAGTTGAAGTCCTCCTTCGTTAAAGCTTCGGAGGATAAAGTTGAAGAGAGTTGAAAAGTTGAAGTGGTTAAAGAATGAAATGCCACTGAAATCACATTGCAATTTTTCCTCCAAGGTATATTTCAAGCTCTTCCCATTCTTCATCATCTGGCAGGTGCCATCCATCAGGGCAAACATCAGATGAGATTTTCTAATTATAAAGACATCCGTATGTTTTAAACTCCTGTGTTTTTTTTGCTCCTTCTACGGAGGTACCTTTATAGTATTATATACATTCCTTTTCATCACTATATTCTGTACCTTCACTATTAGTAGCATAAAACGCTAAGCAATAAGTGGTGCCGGGAGATAAGCCGGTTATTGTCGTTTTATAAATGTTGGTGCCAGTGAAATATGCTACTTTCCAATTTTGATAATCAGAATCTTCGGCAGTTCTCCACTTAAATCCACGTTCGATAATATCTGATCCGCCATCAGTTACTATAGTATCTGAACAATTAGCGCCCCCCGAAGCTACAAAGGAAATATATATTAAATGGACATGCGGGAGTGTAGCTTCCTTTTTGCATCGACTGAAAGAAAAAACCATTGATATGAATAACAAGGTCTTAATACATGTTTTCACGATGAATATCAATTACCTTTATCTGCAAGTTACGATATAGAAAAACCAAAGTCAGTTAATCATTTTTATATTGCTTAAATTTTTTTATTCGTTAACTTTATGCGAAGTATTAAAATTCCCTGTTAGTGTTCATTATGCTACTTAACTTAAAATATTGATATTATGGAAGAAGAAACAAAAAAAGAACCGGTAAAGCCTGAAGAGGAAGGTTTGCTGGACAAAGCAAAAAAACTGATCGGTAAGGCTGATGATTTTATCGACGAGAATGTTGAAAAAGTAAAAAAAAGCAGGGCTTTTGAATCTGTTGCCGATGCAATGGATAAAGCAGGTGATTTTGTCGAAGATAAGGTTGAGGATATTAAAAATGCCAATATAAAAGAGAAGCTTGATGAATTTGCTGACAAAGCTGAAGCAGAGACAAAAGAACAATTAGCCAAAGCAAAGGAATTGGGCAAAAAGCTGGCTGATAAAACAGCTGACAAGCTTGAAGATCTGGCTGAAAATATCAGGAAGAAAACAGGTGAAGAAGAGAAACCGGAAGCAGAAGAAAAACCGGAGAATGTTTAAAACAGGAGAGACGTTGCATACATCGTCTCTGCTGTTTTAAGATAGGTTCGGATTTTATTTATCCGGTGGCGGAATAACAAGGACCTGGCCAGGATAGATCAGGTTAGGATCTTTAAGCATGGGGTTATTTGCCTCAAAAATAACATTGTATTTATTGGCATTCCCGTAAACCTGTTTCGCTATTTTTGAAAGGTAATCACCTTTTTTCACCG
>CAYNGW010000070.1:0-9771 GCA_964396955.1 uncultured Rikenellaceae bacterium
CTCCCATATCGCTCTTATCAGCATTAAATGCCCATGTGCCGGCAAAATTAGCTTTCCCTGCCTGACCATTAAGGTTGAGAGGCATAACAAGAAAAGCCAGGATTATCATCACTGATAATGTAATCTGAAGAATTCTTGCATTTTTTTTCATATTTCCGGAATTTGTGATTGATTATATTTATATAGACAATATATCAAAGTTAGATATTCCCTGATATTACAAATATTATCAGCTGCTTTTTAACGTTTTTTAAGAATTGGCCGTCAAAGATACGTTGCAATGATTTAACTCTATTTTTAATTAAAAGAAATTCATTATTATTGCATCCTGCATTTTTAAAAAATATTATTAATAATAAATCAGATAATCATGATCAGAAAAACTATTGCTTTTGTAATTGTTGCTGCGTTCATGGCTTCCTGCGGCAACACAGGCAAAAAAGAAGTAACGGCCAAGGCTGATGCACGGGAAGGGGCGGTAAAAGTGGAATTTGCATCGCTTATCGAAAATCCTGAGAACTACATCGGGAAAGAGATAAGTGTGGAAGGCAAGGTGGTTCATGTGTGCAAGCACAGTGGTAAAAAGTTATTTATAACTGGTGAGAATCCTGATATAAGATTATATGTCTCTGCAGGGGAGGAAATGCCAAAATTTCCTATGGAACTACTTGGAAGTGAAATAGTTGTAGAAGGAACTCTTACCAAAGCCGAAGCAGGCGCCATGATGGAGGGAGAAGGTATGCAGGCAGCAGGGGAAACACCGGACGTTTTTAAAGGAGATACGTGCGAAACTGAAAAAGCGCTTGCCGGCCAGCCTGTTCTTTCCGAACTGATGATGGTATACAACAAGCATACTCTGGTAAAATAGATGACAGGCGTCAGGCTTCAGGAGTTTAGACACTATATTTGCCTGTTGCCTGTGGCTGGTTGCTTTATACTTTTTTCAGCGCTTCCAGCACCCGTGCCTGTGTAAACGGCATCCTGAACAATCTTGCGCCTGTGGCATCGAATATTGCATTGCCAACAGCTGCCCCTACTGTAATAATAGCCGGTTCACCTCCGCCCTGTGGCGCCTGGTCCTTCCTGTCGAGTATCACACAATCGGTTTTTGGTATCCAGGAAAACCGCGGGATCTGATAAGTATCATAATTGCGGTCAAGGATATTGCCTCCCTCAAACCTGACTTCTTCCGTAAAAGTATACCCAAGCCCCATCGCGATACAGCCTTCCATCTGTATGAGAGCTCCCTGCGGATTGACACATAATCCCATATCCTGTGTGCAGGCTACACGCACCACTTTAACTTTGCCTGTGCTTTTGTCAACTTTAACCTCGACTATCATTGCCACCCAGGTCCCTGCATCCGTTCCGCAGGCTATTCCTATTCCCCTTTCACTCGGAGCCTTGCCAGCAACATAACCGAATTTTTCCGCAACGGATTTAAGGCAGGCTATCATCTTCTCGTCCTTCAGGTTTTTCAGCCTGAATTCAAACGGATCAATTCCGGCGGCAGATGCCATAATGTCGACCTGCGACTCCCTGGCAAATGTGTTCATGTTGTTGTTGGGAGCACGCCACGGTCCTGTGCCGAAAGGATGTACGCGAAATACCTTTGCATTTTCGCTGTAGCTGGTTGTGGTGGCATTCGGAACATCATATGTGGTTTCAGCGCCCCTGGTACCGGAAAAATAAACATGATAATCCCACATTGTAATCCTGCCGGTCTTGTCAATACCTGAACTGACCCTGACTACCCCGGCCGGATGGAAAGTATCATAGAAAAATACCTCATCGCGTGTCCACACAACCATTACCGGTTTCCCTGTCAGTTTAGCCAGCCGTGCTGCCTCAACACCCTGCTGATATGCAGCCTTGCCACCAAAACCACCCCCTACAAACGGGGTTATCACACGTACTTTATCCCCTGGAAGCCCAAGCTCACGGACAATCCCGTCCTGAAGTCCGAATGGCGATTGTGTTGAAGCCCAGACTGTTACCTTATCACCTTCAAATACTGCCAGGGCTGTATGGGTTTCAATAGCTGCATGTGCCAGGTACGGATCATTGTATGTATGCTCAAACACTTTAGCCGACTGCTGCCGGCCAACGGCAAGATCGCCCTCTGTTCTTACAACATTGACTCGTGAATCAGCTTTCAGCATCCAGTCCTTAAGAGTCCTGTCATTCACACTCAATTCATCAAATGAATAATCTGCCTTTATTTTGACGATAGCCTCATCGACACTGTCGCGGTTTTCGCTTACCACGGCAATGAAATCTCCGTCACGCACAACCTTCACACCTTCAATCTTTTCTGCTCCTGACACATCCGCGGAAGTCAGCTTTGCACCGTGAGAAGGCGGCCGCAATATTCTGGCAAAAACCATTCCCGGCAGTTTCAGGTCCCCTGCATATTTTGCCTCACCCGTGACTTTCAGCTTTGCATCGCTGCGCTTATACGGTTTCCCTACATACGTGAACTTTGTATGATCCTCAACGGCTGGTTTGGTATCAAGGAATTTCTCAATCTTTTTACCTTTTGCAAGCTGTCCGTAACTAACCGTATTCTTTGTATTTTTAGTGTCAATGACAATTCCATCCTTTACCTCAAGCTGTGAAGCAGGAACTCCCAGCTGTGCAGATGCCAGGTCAAGAAGGACCGCTTTTGCCTCGGCGGCTGCGGCTCTCATATTCGGGCCAAAGCTCCTGGTTGTCAGTGATCCCCAGGTACCCTGATCATAAGGACACAGATCAGTATCACCCATAACCATTTTGACTTTTTCGAGTGGCACATTCAGCTCATCAGCCATCATCTGTGCAAGTGATGTGATAACTCCCTGTCCCATTTCAATCTTGCCGGTGAAACATGTAACTGTCCCGTCTTCAGCGATCTGCAGAAATGCATTATAGTCTTTTGTCAGAGTCCTCGCCTGGTCTGCCGGCAATGCTGAAAGATCAAATATGTTCCATGGCTGGAAGAAAATAAAAATTCCTCCGCCCAGCAGTTTTACGAAGCTTCTCCTTCTCATTCCTGTACTGGTTTCTCCAAGGGAAGATCCTTTTGTTTTAATTTCTCTCTTTTTCATGATTACTTCCCTCCTTTCATTTCTTTTGCTGCAGTTTGAACAGCATCAATAATACGGTTATGGGCCCCGCACCTGCACAGGTTATCTTCCATACCATTAATTATTTCCTCAGGTGTCGGTGAAGGATTTTTCTTCAGCAGACCTGCTGCAGTTATTATCATTCCCGGTGTGCAGAACCCGCACTGAAGAGCATCATGTTCAATAAATGCCTTCTGCAAAGGATGGAGCTTGCCTTTTTTGGCCAGTCCCTCGATAGTGACAATGTTCTTTCCGGCCGCTTCGCTGACAGGCATCATGCATGATCTGACAGGTTCATTATTGATCAGAACAGTACAGGCTCCGCAGAATCCGATTCCGCAGCCATACTTTGTCCCGGTAAGTCCGAGCTTGTTCCGCAGAATCCAGAGCAGAGTCTGGTTCGGATCTGTTGTCAGCTCTGTTTTTTTGCCGTTTAATTTAAAACGAATTGTCTCTTCCATATTCAGGTGGTTTGTTTTAATTCATTAATATAATCTTCTACAGTATCAATATCTCTTAAAACAGACGGATCATTAACCGTAACCTCAAGAACATCATCGGGAAATTTCCCTGCAAGCTCCCTCAGCCCTTCTCCGGAACTGAGCTTCATTACTTCATCCCTGTGATCGGAGCTTATCAGAAGCGGATGCCCCCTCTTTTTCCTGAATACAGGGATAATTATCTTTTCCCCTGATTTCCTGAAATTTTTGATCAAAATATTTATCACACCAGCTCCTATCCCTGGCTGGTCACCGGGGAATACCACCACAGCACCAAATTTCTCAGGCAGGTTACTGAGTCCGTATTTCACTGAGGAGAGCATTCCTTGTTTATAATTCTCATTGTAACAATGCATTACGGGTGTGTGTTTTATTGTATCAAGAATCCTGTCCCTGCATGAACCCAGCACTACCATTGTTTTACTGACATCAGAAGAAAGAACATTTTCAATAACCTTTTCAATGATCGTCTTATCCCCGAACGGCAGAAGCATCTTCGGTCGCTTCATCCTGTTCGACTCACCCGCTGCAAGTATTATGGCCCAGATATCTGACATGTTCTTGTTGCTGGTTGCTGGTTGCTCGTTCCTCTTTTGCTCGTTGTTAGTTAAATTTTGCATTTTGCATTTTGCATTTTATCTTTTACTATTTCTTACCATCACTAACTGTGCTGCAATGCTTATTGCTATTTCCTCAACCGTTACTGATCCTATCTCCAGCCCAATCGGAGTGAAGATCCTGCTCCACTGCTCTTCGGTTGCCCATTTATTCTTAATAAAATTCCTGTGCATCTTTGCCGTCTTTGCCCTGCTTCCGATCATTCCTGTATATCGTGCGTCTGATCCGAGGCATGGCATTAAAGCCTCTGCATCATTACTGTGACCGCGTGTTGCAATTACAATATATGTTTTTGAGTTCTTTTCAATTTCCTCCATCGCCTTGCCAATGTCCCTGACAATGATATGATCAGCATCGGGGAAATTACCCTCATTGGCAAATTCACTCCGGTCATCAATTACAGTGACTTCAAAATCAAGCATTTTACCCAGGTGAGACACAACTTTTCCTATATGGCCGGCACCTGCAACGATAAGCTTCTCTGAAGGAAGGATAAGCTCAAGAAAGAATATGGATGAGGGTTCCTCACCGGGAATGGAAAGTTCAAGTTTCCTGAGATCTTCGTTGCCGGAAGAAGATAGCATCCTCATTACCTCCGGTTCAATTTTCTCCATAAACTCAACAGGAAGATGAAGTGAGCTCTTTTGAGTCATCCAGTAACGGTTGATGAGAACCTTAGCTTCCCTGACGACGGTTACCATGGTAATAAGAACACCCGGGATATTTTCAGATATCGATTGTTTTATCGCCATAAACACGGACAGATTACCGGCGGGATTTGCATCGACAAGTACAGATATCTTCCCTCCGCATATTGCTTCCTCCTTGTGTGACACATCCTTGTTGAGATTGAAATGCAGATAGCCCGATTCTTTTGTAAGGCTGCTCTTCTGTGCAAATTCCTGAACCTGCCCTTCTACCATGCCGCCACCCACAGTTCCGGATATCAGCCCGTTATTGTCGAAAATCGCAGAACTCCCCGGCTTCTGAGGTGTAGATCCCAGGCTTTCTGTAACTGTGGCGATTACCAGTCCCTCTTGCGATGGCTGAATTTCCAAAAACTTCAGGTAAATGTTCTTCATTATTGTTAAAAAGCCGCTTTATATTACTATTGAACAGATCCTCAGAGAAGTATTATGCCAGTAAAAGGTGTATCAACAAATATATTAAAATTGAGGATTTAATCATAATTTTACGCATATATCAAGATTATCCATTAATAAAATTCAACTACTGTGAAAACCTGTATCCTGAAAAAACTGATTCCGCTTTTAACGTGTGTAATTATTATTGTAACCTGTAAATCGCCCGTGAAAGAAGATAAAACAAATAGCTGGCTTGAAGAGATGACAATTCCGGAAGCTTCTCCGGCAAGGTTGATACCTTAATTGTCCGGGCCGCTAAATTAATGGTTTCACTAGGTGCTGAGGTCATTGAGGCAGAGGCCCCTGCCCGCAGGGAATATGAGGATGCAGAATTCCAGGTTCTGCTGTACGAATTCAGGGACGGACTGAATAACTATCTGGCACAGCAAATTGCGTATAGCTGTGAACAGGCAACAAAACACAGAAAAGCACCAGGGTATCTGGTAACAGATTGATCTATGACGCCTGATGATCTGATTATTCTTCTTTCTTCGGTTTGTCTTCGGCGCTCGTTTTGTCAGCATCATCCTCTGCTTTGGAGGCCTTTTTGAATTCCTTCATTCCCTGTCCGATACCCTTCATCAGCTCGGGTATCTTGCGTGCTCCGAATAACAGGATCACAACCAGAAGTATCAGGATGATCTCAGTAGCTCCAAAATTTCCCATCTTTTCAAAATTTATATATCGTATAAAGTTAGTCATCCCGGATGTTAAAAACAAATATTGACATCCGACCCCCCAAACCCCCTGGTGCTAAAATGGATATGTTTTTTAATCCTTCATCTTCATTCTCCCTTACTGACAGGGAAACTCAACTTTCATACAGAATCGAATGGAAGAATAACAGTATAACCCCGGTTGATGTCAAGGAAACCTATAATAAGCTTCATGCCCCATACGATCCCACAAATACAGGAGGACGTCAGTCCAATAACCGGGAAGATTATCAAATTATCCTACTGGTTTAATTAAATCCTATCTTTACGCGTTTGAATCAGCTTGTTATGGAACCTGAAGATAAAAAATACATGGTCTGGTTTTTTGCGGGTGGAGAAACCAGGGATGACAGATTCAATATTTTCACGGGATCCTTTATCAGGTTAATGAAGCAGATAATGGGGGACGATTTTGACTTCATCAGGGGCATATTTTTTAATTCAAATATGATAAATGTAATCTGGACACTTAATAATTGCCAGAAACCTCTCAGAAATCCGCATAAAAACAGGTTTATCAAAGCTGCTGTCAGACAGATCATTTCAGATAACCACTGTCCTGATAATCAGGTAATTATGGTAGCGTCAAGCACCGGCAGTACAATTGTTGCACAAACAGCATGTTATCTTGCTGAACTGAACAGGGATAACCGTTTTTTCAAAAAGCCTATCCATCTGGGACTAGGATCCAGCGTCATCTCAAAAGAATCGGATCTGTTTAAACGGCTTCTTGATTATCAGAAGGGAGGGCGTCTCGGCACCATTGTTTTTGACGATTTGCAGGATGAAGATGATAGCATCCGCGGGATTGGCGGCACTACCAGGAGGGAGGCATATTCCAATTCTTTCGGACTTATGTTCCCGTTCTTCTCAAGGAAATTCTCAGGTCCCTCCTTTCTTAATACTCACCCTGAAAAAGGCCATATTCACAGGAAGAGATCAAGAACAGTCCGGAAAGCGCTGGATTATATCAATGTCCTGCTCATAAAACACAAACTGGCCGGGTATCAGTACCAGCAGAAAGCAATTGCAGTAGTTGAAAAAGAATCTGCTTTACCCGATCCCGGAAAACCTGCTGCTGCATACTTTCCAGGACAACGGGAATGACAGTTAAGGTTATACCCGGGAGTGTACTATCATTTTATCATGAAATCCAATACAGGAACTTCGCCAAGGTAAGCGACCAAATTATCATTCTTCCTCAGGGGTCCGACACCTGAAGGAGTGCCCGTAAAAATAAGATCTCCGGTTTTCAGTGTAAAAAACCGCGATACATAGGCAATTATTTCATTGAAGCCGAATATCATATCAGATGTATTGCCCTGCTGGACAATCTTGCCATTGATCCCGAGCCTGAAGTCAAGATTTTTAAGATCATTTACAGAGATGACCGGGATAAATTTCCCCAGAGGAGCAGCACCGTCAAAACATTTTGACAGCTCCCACGGAAGTCCTGCTGCTGAATGCCGGTTCTGAATATCGCGGGCAGTGACATCAATACCGATGGTAAGCTCATCAAAATACCTGTGCGCATATTTCGGTGAGATGCCTTTGCCAAGCTTGCTGATCTTTATGACCACCTCTGCTTCATACTGGATCATTGTGGAGAATCCGGGCAGGAAGAAAGGCTTGTTGTTTTTAAGTATTGAGGAATCGGGCTTAAGGAATACAATAGGTTCTGTCGGGAGGGGTCTGCCCATTTCCATTGCATGCTTCCTGTAATTGAGCCCTATACAGATTATCTTCATATCAGCTCTTGTTTTTTCCAAAAGCCCTGAGCTTGATCTCAGTGAGGACTTTTTTTGTATAAAGCGGGAAATCGCCATTCATCATCCAGGCATAATAGGATGGTTCCTCCTTAAATACAACCTCTACAGGTTTGCCCTTGTGCTTGCCGAAATTGAAGATCTCAATGCCATTTTCATCCAGGATTATCCGGCCTGCAAAATCCACATTTTTATTGAATGAGCTGAAATCGGCAAGCTTTTCCATATCGTTTTCAAGATCGGGATACCTGTCAAGCTGGGCTTTAAGTACTTCGTAAGTAGCTGAAGTATCAGCTTTTGCACTATGCGCATTTTCAAGGCCCTTATTACAGTAGAACTGATAGGCAGCCGCGAGTGTCCTCTGTTCCTTCCTGTGAAATATTACCTGCGCATCAACATACCGTCTCTTCCTGAAATTGAAATCGGTGTCGGTCCTGAGGAACTCCTCAGCGAGTACTGGAATATCAAACTTGATTGAATTATAACCAGCAAGGTCACATCCTTCAAGAAAGGCAGCGAGGCTCTTTGCTATCTCCCTGAAAGTCGGAGCATGGGTCACATCATTGTCGGAGATACCATGTATGGCCGTTACCTTTGGGGGAATGGGAATTCCGGGATTGACTCTTGTGGTCATCCATTGTTCCTTTCCGTTAGGGCTTATCTTAAGAAGGGATAATTCCACAATACGGTCAGTCGAAACACTTATGCCTGTTGTTTCAAGATCGATAAATACAATGGGACGTTTAAGCTTAAGTTCCAATATCAGGCATTTATCATCATTGGCATCAGGAGCATGAGAAGATCCTCTGCCTCATTTTCCGTTTCTGCAGGAAGGAATAGTCCTGCGCGGGTCGGATCGGCCAGTTCAATCATGACATCCTGAGAGGCAATATTTGTGAGTATCTCGAGAAGGAAAACCGATTTAAAGCCTATCTCTATCTCATCGCCTTCATACTGGCACTTGATCCTTTCATAGGCAGAAATAGAAAAATCAATATCCTGGGCAGATACAGTTACCTGGTTCCCCTTAAGCTGAAGCTTCACAAGATTACTTGCCTGGTTAGAGAATACCGATACTCTTTTCAGAGTGTTATAAAACTCAACCCTGTCAATTGTGATCTTGCGGGGATTGTTCTTTGGAATAACTGAATTATAATTGGGATAGTTGCCTTCCACCAGCCGGCAAACCACCTTATAGTCGTTAAGGTTGAAGAATGCGTTCTTATCGTCAAACTCGACTGTGAACGGGCCCTCTTCCCTTGGCAGAATATTCTTCAGGAGCGAAGCCGGTTTCTTGGAAAGAATGAATGACGCGTTATCATCGGCATGAGCGTCGGATCTCTGATACCTGACCAGCTTATGGGCATCCGAAGCAACGAATGTTATCTTATCGGTGGAGGCCTCAATGAAGATCCCTCCCATCACAGGGCGCAGTTCATCATCTGCGGTTGCAAACAGGGTTTTGTTAATACCAGCCAGCATCACTTCAGCATTTATATTAAAAGAGAACTTCTTATCCTTCCTGATCGTGGGTAACGCCGGAAAATCAACGCCATTCTGTCCTACAACATTGAATTTACCGTTCTCCGAACTGATGACAACGGCAAGCGTATCGGGATTAATATCAAAGGTCAGAGGCTGGGAGGAAAACTCTTTCAGCGTGTCAAGTAAAATTCTTGCAGGTAATGCTATTGTGCCGTCACCCTGTGTATTCTCAAGCTTCATCCTCGTTATAAGCGTTGACTCCAGGTCGGAGGCTGTTATCTCAAGATCGTTCCCTGTAAGATTGAACAGGAAATTGTCAAGGATCGGAAGCGTATTTTTCGAGCTTATTACCCTGCTGATGGCCTGGATATGACCAAGAAGCTCAGTGCTGGACACTACAAATTTCATAATGATACCGGTTTAAGTTGATTTTAAAG
>CAYNGW010000071.1:0-9719 GCA_964396955.1 uncultured Rikenellaceae bacterium
ATGTCTGATCGTTGATATCGTTCCCGTACAGGCAGTATCCCATTTCAAGTCTTAAGGTATCGCGTGCACCAAGTCCTATAGGTTTGATGCCAAACTCTTTGCCGGCTTCAAAAACCGCATTCCACAATCTGGGGCCATCTTCATTTTTGACATATATCTCGCACCCGCCGGCTCCTGTATAGCCGGTTGCAGAGAACAGTACATCTCTGATCCCGGCAAATTCAATCTCCCTGAATGTGTAATATTCCATATCGGTAATGGTCGGTTTGGCCGGCTTCTGCATCGCTTTGAGGGCCAGCGGTCCCTGGATGGCAAGCTGTGAAATTTCATTGGAAGCATTGATCAGATCCCTGCCTGTTTTCAGTCCAAACTTACCGGCATTTGTTACGCACCAGTTCCAGTCTTTATCAATATTTGCCGCGTTGACAACCAGAAGGTACTTTTCAGTGCTGAACCTGTAAACTAGCAAGTCATCAACGATACCGCCTTTGCCGTTAGGAAAACAGGAATATTGCACTTTGCCGTCAAATAAAGCCGACACATCATTTGACGTTATGTATTGCAGATAATCGAATGCTGAAGGACCGGTAACCCAGAACTCTCCCATATGGGAAACGTCAAAGACGCCGACTTTTTCCCGTACAGTTATATGTTCGTCATTTATGCCGGTATATTCCACAGGCATGTTATAGCCTGCAAAGGGTACCATCCTGGCTCCTGCTTCAAGATGGAAATTTGTAAAAGCAGTATTCTTCATTATGTTAGTCTTAAGTTTTAACTACATGGGACACAAAAACCAGATCCAAAGGAAATAAAGATCAGCAGCAAAAAGAGTGATGATTATCAGAATTCAAGTATTTTGAATTCAACCCTCCTGTTCATTTTTCTTCCCTCGGCAGTTGCATTGTCTGCAATAGGCTGCTGGGGACCATAACCTTTGAATTCAAGCCGTGTACGATCGATACCTTTCTGAACCAGGTACTCAACTACCGCCTGTGCCCTGCTCTGAGAAAGCCTGTTGTTCAGATCAAGGCTTCCCGTATTATCAGTATGGCCAGATATCTCTATTTTCATCAGCGGATTATCCTGAAGTATTCCCAGGAGCCTGTCAAGCTCTGAATATGAGCTCGTTGTGAGAATTGATTTCCCGGTTTCAAAAAGTATGTTATTAAGAACGACCTTTTTCCCGACTTTGACTTTTATCAGTGATATATCGAGTTTATATACTCCTTCTGAATATGTTCCGGGAATATTGATCCGTTTCATATCTGAAAGGAATCCGCTCGCCCTGAAATCAATCATATATGATTTCTTCTCCGGGAGTTTCATCCTGTAGCTGCCATCCGCATCTGAGCTGGCAGTGGTGACAACAACAAGGTCTGTTATGAGATCGATGACATCGATCTTTGCCATCACAGGATCTCCGGTTTCTGAATCCTTAATTGTGCCTATCAGGTATAAAATTTCCTCCTTTGGAGGTTCCGGTACCGGGACAATCTCCTTTATTACCACCACAGTGTCCCTTATAACAATCGTGTCAGGTTCCGGGGGAGCAACGGGTACTATAACCGGCTCGGGAGGCAATATCCTCCCGCTGTAAATATCCAGTCCTCCCATGCCTCCTCCTCTGTTTGAAACAAAATAAAATGAACTGTCGCTTCCCTGAGCAGGATGAAAGAATAATTCATCCCATGGAGTATTCAGCGGATAGCCAGAGTTAATTGCGCTTCCCCACTCACCAGTCTTATTCCTTGTACTATAGAAGATATCATAGCCACCGATACTGGTATGTCCCCTGGATGCAAACCAGAGGGTATCACCTCTCTCAGCAAACCTAATCGACTCCTCATCATAGGCGCTGTTGATCATCGGACCGGCATTAACCGGTTTAGACCATTTACGGTCATTCAGCTTCCTGATAAAATAAATATCCTTGCCTCCCACTCCTTCCTTCCCGTTATCAGTAACATACCATATCTCATCGCCTGAAGGTGAGAATGCAAAAGATGTCTCAGAACCCTTGGTGTTTATCTTAAAAGGAATTGTTGACGGAGATCTCCATTTCCCTTTTTTCCTGGTCGACACCATAATATCACCGCCGTTTTCATAACCGGCATATATGTACAATTCCTCTCCGGCAGGTGTAAGAAAAAGAGGGGTTTCACACAAATCGGTTATCATTTTCTTTCCCAGGGTAGCGGGAAAGCTCCAGATTCCGTTGTTCAGGACAGAAAGAAATATATTTTCATCAAATCGTGAATCGTCATATTTAGTGCTCGATTTGGAGAGTTCACGGCGTGAAGCAAAGTAAATTGTTTCACCGTCAGCTGAAAAGAGCTCTGCATAGTCATCGGCATTTGAATTAATATCCGATCCGATGTTTTTGATTTCAATCCTCAGGGTATCCTTTGTAACTTCAAGTGCCGAAATACACTCTTCCAGATACTTTTTTGCGACCGCTATGCTCTGTTTTGGTTTTCTCCCGGGGGAATCCAGGTATTCGTTAAGCCTGGCGGCTGCCTCGCCGAATCTTCCGGAATACTGAAGCGCCCTTCCTGCCAGAAGCAGTATATCGGGGGTCAGTTTAGTATCCAGCTGAAGGGCTTTCATGAAAAATCCTGCTGATTCTTCCTTATTATCAGAGAAAAGAGCCGCTACTCCTGTCTTGTAATTTAATTCAGGATTGACGCCATTATAGGCTATTGCCTTCAGGTATTCATCATATGCACTTCCGTAATATACACCCTTCACCATGTAATAGCTGTCACCAGCAGTAACATGTTTCCAGGCCTCCCTGAAACCCTGACGCTCTTTTTTGAAATCCTTCTTGCGGACTGCAATATCAGATTGAGCGTTAAGGGTTGAAAAACTGAGTATTAAAACGACACACAGAGAATGTAAATAATACTTCATAATGATGTTTTTTGTCACTATAAAAATAGCACTTATTTCCCTTTTTCAAAAAAACCTTTATATCCTTTATAGATTTAACTTCATCAGAAAAAATATTGTTATATTTGTTCTGATTCTTTGCACTTCACTAATCCGATCGTAGATTTCGTACAATAATGGATTATAAGTACATTAATACTGAGTACCTTGATTCAGTATCGGGTGGCGATAATGAAACTTTTATTGAGATCGTCACGCTTTTCAAAGAACAGGTTGTTGAATTTCATGACGAAATGACATCTCTCCTATCGAGGAAGGATTACCATACCCTGGGACTGCTCGCTCATAAGGCAAAGTCATCAATGGCAATAATGGGTATGAACGATCTGGCGTTGATGCTTAAAACATTCGAACTTCAGGCAAAGGAAGGAAAAGAAACAGAAAAATATGAATCCTATATATCAAGGTTCAGGAAGGATACTGAGGGAGCAGTGAAAGAGCTTGATGATCTTATCAGTAAAATGCAAAAGAAGGGATAAATGATAAATGTCGAGAAAAAAGATAAAGTAGATATTATTACCTTTACAATTGATAAGATCAATGCCCTGATCACGGATGAGATCAGGGATGAGATTGGTAAATTGTTTGAGAATGCAAATACGAAGGTCGTCATTGATCTTAAGGGAGTACAATATATTGACAGTTCCGGATTCGGTTGTTTTCTTTCAATAATGAAAGCAGCCAGGAGCAATTACGGTTCCCTTAAATTCACCAATCCCGAACCGGCTGTAATGGAAGTATTTAAAACTCTCCACCTCAATACGGTCTTTGAGATTTTTGATGACCGGGATGAATGTGTGAGATCTATGAAATGACCAGCTACCATTAACCAGAAGTGAATTTAAGTTGCCCTTTGCTAACCGTAATGGTTACCTCAGAATCTTTAGAGATCTTCCCTGCAATTATTTCCTTTGACAGCTGATTAATTATCTCTTTCTGTATCAGACGCTTAACAGGCCGTGCACCCGACTGGGGGTCAAATCCGCGTTCAGTGAGCCAGTCAATAGCTTCACCGGTCATCTTAAGTTCGATATTATAATTCCGGAGTACCTTTCTGACTCCTTCAATCTGAATCTTTACTATCTCCTTTATCTGCCCTGTATCCAGAGGTTTAAACATCACTATCTCATCCACTCTGTTCAGGAACTCCGGTCTCAGTGATTTTCTCAGCAGCATGAATATGTCTTTCTGAAGAAGCTCTTCTTCTTTTTCAGGCATCTTGTTATTCCATTTTTCCATCCTGTCCCTGATGATATCCGATCCAAGGTTTGATGTCATAATAACGATCACATTCCTGAAGTTGACCGTGCGTCCTTTATTGTCTGTCAGTCTGCCTTCATCAAGGACCTGCAGAAGAAGGTTAAACAGGTCGGGATGGGCTTTTTCAATCTCATCAAGGAGCACAACTGAATAAGGTTTATGCCTTACTGCTTCCGTAAGCTGGCCTCCCTCATCATAACCGATATATCCGGGTGGTGCGCCTATCAGTCTTGATACTGAATGTCTTTCCTGGTATTCCGACATATCGATACGTGTCAGGAGATTTTCATCATTGAAAAGAAATTCGGCAAGAGCCCTGGCCAGTTCAGTTTTTCCGACACCTGTTGTTCCGATGAAAATAAATGAGCCGGCAGGTTTATTCTGATCCTGAAGACCTGCCCGGGATCGTCTGACCGCATCAGAGACTGCCCTTATGGCTTCATCCTGCCCTACCACTCTTTTATGGAGTTCATCCTCAAGACGCAGCAGCTTTTCCTTCTCGCTTTCGATCATTCTTGAAACAGGTATTCCTGTCCATTTTGCAACTATTTCCGCGATATCTTCCGACCTCACCTCTTCGCGTATCAATGATCCCCTGCTCCTCTTTTTCTCTATCTTTTTCTTCAGACCGGCGATCTCTTTTTCCAGTTCCACCATCTTTCCGTATCTGATCTCAGCGACTTTCCCGTAATCGCCTGCCCTCTCAGCCTGATCTGCCTCGAAACGGAGCGAATCGACGGCTTCTTTCTTTGACTGAACCATGCTTATCATCTCTTTTTCAGAATTCCAGGCTGCCTTCAGTTCATTTCTTCTTGACTGCATTTCAGCAAGTTCACGTGATAATTCTTCCACTTTTTCCGTGTCGCCATCCCGTCTTACAGCTTCTTTTTCGATTTCAAGCCGTGTAATGGACCGTTCAACTTCGTCAATCTCCTCAGGTACCGAATTCATTTCAAGCCGCAGTTTTGAGGCTGCTTCATCAATGAGATCAATGGCTTTGTCGGGAAGAAACCTGTCAGTAATGTATCGCGTTGCCAGGTCAACAGCAGCAATAATTGCCTCATCCCTTATAATGACTTTATGGTGAGACTCATATTTTTCCCTGATGCCGCGGAGAATTGAGATCGTATCCTCCCTGTCGGGTTCATCCACCATTACTACCTGGAATCTCCTTTCAAGGGCTTTATCCTTTTCGAAATACTTCTGGTATTCATTGAAGGTTGTTGCGCCTATTGCCCTGAGTTCGCCTCTGGCCAGCGCAGGCTTAAGTATATTGGCAGCATCCATGGCTCCTTCAGATGCACCTGCGCCGACAAGTGTATGTATCTCGTCGATAAAAAGAACTATATCCCCGTTTGAGCCAATCACCTCATTAACAACCGATTTAAGTCTCTCTTCAAACTCACCTTTATATTTTGCTCCTGCTATCAGGGCGCCCATATCAAGCGAATAGATTACTTTCGATTTCAGGTCCTCCGGAACATCGCCTCTGACTATCCTGTGGGCAATTCCTTCTGCAATGGCTGTCTTTCCTACTCCAGGCTCACCTATGAGCAATGGATTGTTTTTAGTGCGCCGCCCGAGTATTTGAAGAATTCGGCGGATCTCCTCATCACGGCCGATAACAGGATCGAGCCTGCCTGATCTTGCCCTGTCGTTCAGGTTTATTGCAAACCTGTTCAGTGAATTGAAAGTATCATCCGATGTCTGGTTTTCAACCGAAGAACCTTTCCTTAAATCATCAATGGCTGATTTAAGGGCTTTCATCGTTGCGCCATGATCCTTGAGTATCCCTGAGGCTTTGTCATCAGATTCGAGAATACCTGCCAGGAGGTGTTCCGCAGTTACGAATTTATCCTTCATTTTTGCAGCAAGATCATTTGCTTTCCGGAATGTTTCCGAGAGTGATGATGAAACATATGCATCAGCTCCCGACACTCTCGGATATGAATCAATGAGCACATCGGTTTCTCTTGACACTCGTGATATATCGATACCCATTTTCCCGAACAAAAAATCTGTCACACTTTCTGCTTCGCTCATTATTCCTTTCAGCAAATGAGCACATTCAATAGCCTGCTGTCCCCTGGAAGCGGCTATATTGAAAGCTTTTTGCACAGATTCCTGAGCCTTTAAAGTGAAATTACTGAAATTCATATGGATAGCTTTTATGATGAACGATCAAAATCTCTGCCAGCAGCAATTCCGGGACTTTTTGGCATTAAGCTCTGATGCTGGTATGCCAGAATGACGCTGTTCCTCACAACAGCGCTTCAAAAGCAACAACTAATTATGGAGAGGTCCAGGTGAAAGAGAAAGAAAATGAAGAAATGAATATTTTTTTAATATCATTGTTCATGATTATTTGTACCAAGAAATAAATTTCATAACTTCAAATCCAAATAAAAAACTGATCTCCCATGAGTGAAAAGATCCTAGAAACCCTGATGCAGCTTTTTGCACTTATAGCAAAACCTCAGGCTGACGACACAGAGAGAAAGGGTGTCGTTGAGGCTTTTCTGAAACGTCTGCTCAACCAGGAACTCGTTAAGGAATATCTTACCAAATACGATGAGGCATACGAAGAAGCCAGGAAGAAGCTTGAAAAGAGCAGTGCAGAACGTCGCGAGGGTGCAATTGCCATCAGGATTAGAAAACTCTGCAAAGACATCAACGAACAGGGACAGCTCGATCAGGAACAAAGGATCGTTGTTGTTATCCAGGCTCTTGAATTCTGTAAATCAGGCAGTATAGAGGTAAGTCAGCTTGAACTTGGATTTATCAGCACACTTGCTGAAGGATTGAACATTACCGGGGAAGAGTATTCATTTATTGAAAGCTTTGTGCTTAACTCATTTGATAATATCCCTGATAATCAGAATATTCTGCTGGCAGATGGTAATCAGGAATCCGTGTTGAATGAAGCAAAACATGTTTACAAGGAGCTGCTTAAAGGGCAGATATGGATCCTTTTTGTGCCGTCAGTGAGGATGTATTTTGCGAGGTTTAAAGGTTCCGGTGAATTATCAATGAACGGACAGCTGCTGCAGGAAGAAAAGGTCTACCCATTCAGCCAGGGATCTTCCATAAAAGGCTATAAGATCAAACCTGTTTATTACTGGGATGTCACGATGCAATTCCTTAAAGAGGAGTTCAAGGCATCCAGGGTAGTATATGATGTAAATAACATTGAATACCGGTTCAAGAGCGGTAAGGTGGGTATTCACCATATGAGCTTCAAGGAAGAATCCGGGAGGATGGTAGGTATTATGGGAGCCAGCGGTGCTGGTAAATCAACCCTTCTGAGTGTTCTGAATGGTACAAATCCCCCATTTGACGGAGAAGTCATGATAAATGGCGTAGACATTCACCGCGATAAAGAGAAGATCAAGGGACTGATCGGTTATGTCTCCCAGGATGACCTCCTCATTGAGGAGCTTACAGTTTTTGAGAACCTTTACTACAATGCCAAGCTATGTTTCGATAACCTTACTGATGAAGAGATAGTTACAAGGGTAGATAACACGCTGAAGAATCTCGGTTTATTTGAGATCCGTGATATGAAGGTGGGCAGCCCCCTGAATAAAAAGATCAGCGGGGGACAAAGAAAGAGGCTTAACATTTCGCTGGAACTTATACGCGAACCGGCAATAATGTTCCTTGACGAGCCCACATCAGGCCTTTCATCACGCGACTCTGAAAATATCCTTGACCTGCTTAAGGAACTGGCGCGCAAGGGGAAGCTTCTCTTCATTGTCATACATCAGCCTTCATCCGATATCTTCAAGATGTTTGATAAGCTGATTATCCTTGATACAGGAGGATTCCTTATATATAATGGGAATCCTATCGAGTCGATTGAATATTTCAAGAAAAAAATTGAGCAGGCAAATTACAACGAAAGTGAATGCTATGTATGCGGTAATGTGAATCCTGAACAGATATTCAATATTGTCGAAACCCGTGTATTCACTGAAAGCGGTCAGCCAACCGATACAAGACGCATCTCTCCTGCTGACTGGAGCAATCATTACAAATCGGAGAAGAAAGAAGATATAATTGAAGCGGGCACCACAATACCTGAGATCAATTTCAAAACTCCCAACAAGCTCAAACAGTGGCTTGTATTTACAAAACGCGATATCCTGTCAAAGATCGCCGATTTGCAATATATGCTGTTAACACTTCTTGAAGCTCCGGTGCTTGCCCTTGCACTTTCGTTCCTTATAAGGTATTTCGATGAAAGTGCCGCAAATCCGAAGTATACATTATATGAAAACAGCAATCTGCCTGTCTATATTTTCATGTCGGTGATAATAGCAATATTCATGGGGCTCACCGTGAGTGCTGAAGAGATTATCAAAGACAGGAAGATCCTGAAAAGGGAAGCATTTCTCAACCTGAGCTGGAACAGCTACCTGCTGTCAAAAGTATGTGTCCAGCTCGGGATTTCAGCAATCCAGGCTTTGACCTTTGTAATAATAGGTAACAGTATTACCGGTATTAGAGGAATGTGGTTTGAATACTGGCTTGTACTCTTTACCTGCTGGGCAGGTGCCAACATCCTCGGACTGATCATTTCTGATAGTTTTAAGGCTGTTGCAACAATCTATATGTGGATCCCCTTCCTGGTTATCCCTCAGATTATTCTGAGCGGAATTATGGTCAAGTTTGAAAAACTCAATCCCAATATGTCGTCTCCGGTGGAAATACCCTGGTACGGCAATATTATAACCGCACGATGGGGTTATGAGGCGCTTGCCGTAAAGCAGTTCAAGGATAACAGGTATGAGAAGCAATTCTATGTTTACGACGAAGCCATGAGCAAGGCCAAATACAAGAAGGATTTCTGGTATAATGAGGTCAAAGGCAAGCTGGAGAATGTAAGGAATGATCTGGACAAGGGCACCAGAAGGGGAAATTTCAATGCAGATCTGCTTGTAGCATATAATGAAATCAAGAAGGAAAAAATCCTTACTCCGGATGTCAAATTTGATTTCCTGGAGCTTCTAACCCCTGATAAAATTACATATGAGGCAGTTTCATCCGCAATGAACTATGTTGATATTATAAGAAGATACTATATTGATTATTCAAATAAGGCAAGAGACAGGAAAGAATCACTGTTAACCAAACTGCAATCAGCAGACAGTGAGGGATTCCTCAGGCTCAGGGATATGTGTACCAATGAATCGCTTGAAGAGTTCGTAACCAATAAAAATGAGACCGAAAAGCTTATTGAATACAAGGGAGAGATCAGGCAGAAGCTGGATCCAATATATATGGATCCGCTGCACAACCTCATAAAAGCCCATTTTTACGCACCAGTCAAGAAAGTTTTCGGATATGAAGTTGACACATATGTTGTAAATGTGATTGTCCTGTGGTTTATAACCATTGTTCTCTATTTTGTCCTCTCTTTCAGGTTGCTGAAGAAGCTTCTTGACTCCGGCGAGGTGGCAATGGGGAAGAAACTTAAGGGATCAGAATAGGGCCGAGCCAGCCTG
>CAYNGW010000072.1:0-9687 GCA_964396955.1 uncultured Rikenellaceae bacterium
TAAAAACGGTATATCAATTATGGTATGGAATTATCATGATGACGACTTGCCTGCAAATTCATCACAGGTCTTAATAGATATTTCGGATCTTACTTCTTCAAAAGTTCTCGTCCATGAGTACCGTATTGATAAGGAAAACAGTAATTCCTACGAGGTATGGAAAAATATGGGTTCACCACAAAATCCGACACCTGAGCAGTATGAAACTCTTGCAGATGCAGGTGCATTAAAGATGTTTACTTCTCCTTTCCGGGCAAATATAAAGGATGGATCGATAAACCTTTCATTAAATCTGCCAAGGCAGGGGGTATCACTTTTTAGACTAATATGGTAAAAGGTACCTGCTGATGATTATTTTTAATGCAATCAGATTCTTACTTCTCAGTTATCTTGAAGAGCACCTGGTTTTTCTCAGTTCAAAACAACTATTAATCCAATCTTAAATATAACGTAATGAAAAAAACTTTATTACTCACCTCGGCTGTAATGATCTGCGGTATGATTTCCGGACAGCAGGCCCAAAAGGTAAAAATAAACATTAAGTCAGGCACTCCTTCCGGAATAATTGATTCCAAGATTTACGGTCAGCTTTTTGAGCATATTTATTTTTCAGCCGACGGTGGATTATGGGGTGAAATGATTGCCGGGCGTTCGTTTGAACCGGAGCAATATCCCGGAATTTCTCCACGTGCCGGATTTTTCGACGGATGGTATGAAGATGATGATAATATCCTTCATTCACCCACACTCTTTGAACAGCCAATTCCTGTGACGGCTATAGAAGGAGACAGCTATATTATTAGCACCGATATAAAATGGCGCGGATACAAACTCTTCAGACACATGTGGAGTGGTGGCTATGCCGATATGAGAGTGGAATTCAAAAACTATACTGAGGATAAATGTTATCGGTTCCGTTTGCATGATCCACAGTACGAGCCAGTGAATCCGCGGAATCCACAGCCCGCGAAAGAAGCCACATTTTCTATTGAGAGAGAGAGTATTGCTGAGCGTCAGGGACGCGACAGCAAACCCGTCACTGTGACTGTCTGGGAGCCTGTAGCAAGTGTTGCAGTAAAGCCGGGCCAGATAGATGGAGACGGGAAGTGGCATAATCTGCGTATAAGCTGCTCCGGGAAAAATGTCACCGTGTATTGGGATGGGAAACAGGTTCTGAGATTCAGAGATCTTGATAACACAGCCAAAAGGAACCAAATTACTTTCGGAGTAAATTACACTGAGGCACAGTATAATAATATTAGGATAACCTCTGCTGACGGAAAGAAAGTTTATCTGGAAGGCATGCCGGCGGTGGTTAAGAATCCTGCTGTAGCTCCACAGTGGAAATCTTTCGGCAACGGTGGATTTGAAATGGTGAAAGGTAAGGCTGTGAATATGGATTATTCCCAGAAGATAACGGCCGGCGCAGAAACATCAGGCGTTTCGCAGGGTCCTTTTGCAGTTAGGAAAGGGGAAATTTATTCGGGTTCTCTATGGGCTAAGGGTGATGGTAAAGCAGAACTGATAATAGCGTTTAACTCAAGTGGTAAAAACTTAGCTGCACAAGTTATTGGTAAACCTGGTGCAGAGTGGAAGAAGTATGAATTCTCACTCGACGGAGGGCAATTCGAAGGTGATGCCTACCTCGCTATAGGCGCCAAAGGAGACAGCCTTCAGGTTGACCAGGTAAGTATGATGTCACGTACCGCAGTCAATATCGGCGGTTTCAGACCCGATATTTATAAAGCAGTAGAGCAACTTCATCCGACCAATCTCCGCTGGCCCGGAGGCGGCTATGCCACTCAGTATTGCTGGAAGTGGGGTGTTGGTCCTCAGGAAGAGCGTATCCGCTGGCCGCACTATATGTGGATGAACTATGATCAGAACAGTTTCGGGACGGATGAATTTATTCAACTCTGCCGTCAGATTAATTCTGAACCGGTTATTGTTGTCCGTATAGGATTTGACAGGCCTGAATCAGAGCATGCTTTGATATTGCAGGAAGCCTGTGACTGGGTAGCCTACTGCAATGAACCGGCAACCGGTAAATGGGGTAGCAAGAGGGCGGCCAACGGTCATCCTGAGCCATACAATGTTATGTACTGGGAGATAGATAATGAGATGTGGGAGTATGGAATTGAAAAGTACGAGGCTGCTGTCAGAGAGTTTTCTGCCGCGTTACGAAAAGTGGACCCAAGGATAAAGATTATAGTATGCGGAGGTTTTGGGACAGCAACCGATAAGGAGTTCTTTAATCGCTCGGGTAGTTGTTTTGACTATGTAAGTCTTCATCATTATGAGGGTGAAAACGGTTATGCCACAGGTCCCGCCAGACTTGCGGCACAATATGATCAATATGCCGAAATGATTGCCAGTTGCCCGAATCCGAATATTAAGCTGTATATCTCGGAGTGGAATCTGCAGAGTATCGACTGGCGTACCGGTCTTTTTGCAGGAGGGTTTCTGAATATATGTGAACAACGTCCGGTAGTTGAAATGGGAGCTGCCGCACTGTTTATCCGCCGCACCGACGCTCCTGAATGGAACAATGCATTTATAAATTTTGATTATAAAGGAGTTTTTGTTGCTCCTAATTACCTGGTAACCAAGCTCTGGTACGATAATTTCTCAAAGTGCCGCCTTGAATATGAAGGTGAAACGGGTAATCTGAGCATAACCACTACCCTCTCGGAAAATGGGGCTAATGTCATGGTTAAAATAGTGAACCCTACTGAGAATAGTGTCGAACTTAAAATAGAAGGCGACTGGAAACAGATTACCGGCGCCCGATACGAATTTATTGCTCCCGGATCATTAAGAGCAGCAAATTCGATAGAATCGCCAAATGCGGTTGCAGTCGAGAAATCGGTAATTTCTCCGGTAAATAATGCTATTAATATGACCGTTGTGCCATTATCGGCCGGTGTACTGACACTGACAAAAGGATTTTAAGACAAAGCAGGTAGAACAAAAAGAGGGTGTCTCAAAAGCTTTATTTTACCCCCTGACCCCCCTCTTTTCAACATATACACTTATATTTGATAAATAAATTGTCCAGTCACATTAGACCATCTCAGATTATTTTTTTAATTACTTTTACATGATTAACCTGTTAACCATTAGGATTCCATAGTCGGGCATTACTTATGGAAAAAGATAATAAACAAAGTAAAAACGGTAGTTCACCAGCATCTGATGAAAACTCTTCCTGGTTTTTATCCCTGGGTCTGATACCAAATTACTGGCTTTGGGAAGTTGATGCACATTGGATTTACACGTATTGCAGCCCTGGAGTATTTGAAATTCTGGGCTATTCTCCTGATGAGATTTTAGGGAAAACACTGTTTGACATAATTGTTCCTGAAGAGAAAGATAAATTAATGACCCTTTTTAGACAAATAGTTGATAACCGTGAACCTGTCATCAGGCTGGAGAATTCAAGCATTCATAAGAACGGAAGCGTTATTTATATTGAAACAAATGGAGTCCCTTATTATAATTCAGGAGGAGATTTAATGGGTTTCCGGGGGATTAACCAGGATATTACAAAGTATGTTCAGACTGAGAAGGCTCTGAGGAAAAATGAGTCACGATTGGAGGACGCTTTGGATATGGCTAAACTGGGAATGTGGGAATTTGATATTGTCAGGAATGGTTTTGTCCTGGATGATCGGTTTTATTCTTTATTCGGTACCTCAGTAAAAGAGCAGGGTTCATTTGTACCGCGTATTGATTTCACCAAAAAGTTTATACATCCCGATGACAGGGAGGCAGCAAGTGATAAAGTCCAGAAAGCACAAATTTCAGGAGATCCCAGTTTGTCAATGGAACACCGTATTTTACGTTTTGATGGTGAGGTCCGCTATATTTTTGCACGCTTTGTCTTTCAAAAAGATGAAAAGGGTAATAATAGAATGAATTATGGTGTAAATCAGGATATTACAGCAATAATAAAAGCTGAACTTGAACTTAGAGAACTCAATGCAGCAAAAGACAAATTCTTTTCAATTCTGGCACATGACCTGAGAGGTCCCTTAAGTTCATTTGTTGGCGCTACTGAGATACTTTTTGAAGATATTCTGACAATGGAAAAGGCAGAAGTTAAGGATATTATTAATGGTCTGAAGAAATCAGCTTCAAATATTTACAGCCTTCTTGAAAATCTTCTTGAATGGTCAAGACTGGTACGTAACCGAATGGATTTCACTCCTGAAAAATTTAACCTTAAGAATAAAATTGACGCATGTACCGGCATTTTGTCTGAAAATGCAGGCAAAAAGAGAATAGAAATGGAAATTAATGTCCCTGATGATATAGAGGTCATTGCTGATAACCACATGTTTGATGGTATTATCCGTAACCTGGTATCAAATGCAATAAAATTTACTCCTGTAGGAGGAAAGGTAAGCGTTACTGCTGATTATAAAAGTGATCATTCCATTGAAGTAAAAATCAATGATTCCGGAATTGGGATGACTTCTGAATTAAAAAGCAAATTGTTTCTGTTAAACGAAAAAACTAACAGGACGGGGACAGAAGGAGAACCAAGTTCCGGGTTAGGATTGTTACTTTGTAAAGAATTTGTTGAAAAACACGGTGGTGAAATATGTGTGGAGAGTGAAGTTGGCAAGGGGAGTACCTTTAGCTTTATAATTCCACAATCAGACAAAACCATCTGTTAATCTGTGTCCAATCATCTATCCATTGCATTTCTTTAATGAATTACCAGATATGATTCAATAAAATCTAAAAAAATTTACTATCCTGAGTTCGTTGATTCTTAATAATAAAACGTACAACAACAGGCATTATTCAAACAAAGCATATACGCCCTTCAAATAATCATTGTAAGTATTTGTTTGTCCCCAAATGTTAATGTAGTAAAGAATCACCAGCCTTTTCTCAGGATCGATCAGATACTCTGTTCCCATTGCACCTCCCCACCTAAGACAGGAATCAGACATTTCTGGAACGAATTTACTGACAGGGTTATTAAACAACTGGAATCCGATACCAAACTGGAATCCTGCTCCTCCGGAATTAGCCTCCGGTAAACGATTAATTGTAGTCATCGCTTCAACCGTTTCAGGTTTTAAGATCCTATGACCATTAAATTCGCCTCTGTTTAATATCATTTGGCAGAATCTTGCATAATCTTCAATCGGGCCGTTAAGCCCAAGAGTACCTGCACAATAGGTAGTTGGTTTAAAAATTGCATCAAGATTGTTGCGTGATGGCACTAACTCGCCGTTAATTTTACTGTATGCTGTAACAAATCTGGTGCGAAGCGATTGATCAGTATAATAATAAGCAGTTCCATCCATCCCCAGAGGTGCGAAAATAGTCTCCTGCAAATAATCTTTAAGTGGTTTACCTGTAATTACTTCAATTATATAAGCCGCCACATCTACCCCGATGTTATAGTTCCACTGGGATCCCGGCTGAAAACCTAAAGGATACTTCATGGCATCTTCAACCTGTTCTCTAACGGTATTGTATTTTGCACCCAACCCTACTTTTATTGTTGAATCAGATTTTGCGAGAATGCTTTTAAGCTGTCTCACATTACCACCGCCTATACCGGAAGAATGAGACAGAAGATTCGCAAATGTACAAGGTGCATTAACCGGTTCAGATAAAAAAGTACCGTCTTCATTTACCTTTGTAAGAACCTTGTCAGGAAAGTTTGGGAGCCATTTTGAAACCGGGTCATTCAGTTCAAAGTATCCCTGATCGTGCAATGTCATAAGCGCTGCAGTAACAATAGCTTTTGTCTGCGAATACAAGATGTAGTAATCATCAGGAAGGGCAGGTATTTTATCCTCAATATTTTTATATCCAAAAGCCTTTTGATACATTACTTTACCATCTTTTGCCACAAATCCAACGGCACAATTTACTTTCTTCCCATCGACAAATGACTGCATTATCGAATCTAAAGCTGAAATCTTTTCAGGTGTTACACCTGCTTTAACAGGAGTAACTTATGAGAAAACCGCTGAGGTATATTAGGCCTGTTGCATGAATAAAATATAACCAAAGCGGTCAACATCAAAAACTTAACCATTTTCATTATCTATTGAATTTTAGTTTTAATTTAGTCAATAAATCATTAAAATAAGCATTCTTTTCTTCTATTATGTATTCAGAAGTTTTTACGATCAGACGACTTTTCGGAGTGGACTCAATAATCATTCTCTCAAGTGTTCAATAAGCTATGGTTTATCATACCTTAATGTCACGACAAATTTCCCGCTTTCCTTGCCGGTGAGAACCTTCATTTCCATCTGTCCAAGAACTTCTAATCCTTCACCGAGTTTGGAAAGCGTATCTGTTACCGTGACCTTATCCTCTGTACCAATCAGCTCGGCATTAGTCAGTTCTCCTCTCCACAATACAGGACCAAAAGTATGTCTGAATGTATATTCGCCAGGTGCAATACTATCAAATACATATTCATTCTTCCCTTCTTTAATCATTTTTCGTTCAACCATTTCTCTGCCTTTGAGAAGTTCAATTTCTGCACCCCTTCCCATAGTCTGTTCTGTCCTTTCCCTGTAATAATCTGTTCCACTGTCAAATGCCTCAACCTTAAAGTAATATTCCGGATCCCTGTTGAGACTGTGGATTGTTATAGTATAGTTATCATAAACCATGTAGTTGTTGTAAAGCTTATCGGGTTCAATACCGTAACGGACAACATAACCATCGGCTCCTTTAACTGGTTGCCAGGTAAGGGTTGCGTCGCGAGGGTCTTCAGGGTTGCGGACAACCATTACATCATTGACCTCTGTAAATTTGGCCTTATCAGGATTTCCAAAAATACGTAATTCCTGTATTGCAAATTTTCCTTCATCATGGGTGAATACATTGGTTACTTTTACATACCTTGCTTTTACTGGTTTTGAAAGCTCTGTATAATCATGCCTGTTATCCACAGTATTATTGCTTTTGTCAATGAGCATCGACCAGTTCTCATTGTCGGTTGAAACCTGTACGGTATATGACTGATAGCGACTAAGAGGGATGGGCATGGCAAAACCTCTGCCAATTTCCACTTTTGGATCATGCCGGTCAAAATTGACCTGCAAAGCAAGTATATCGCATTCCTTGCCAAGATCAACTGTCATATATTCTCCGGGATTACCCGTTTCGGCACACCAGTGGGTCATGAAATTTTCATCAGCAGCATTATCAGCCCCAAATCCCTCGAGTGTGGAGGAAACCTCCAGGTATTTTTTATGGGATAAAAGCATCCACCCGGTAAAGTTATTATCAACCGCATTTTCCCTGATACCAGGATAGTATTGCGGATAATCGCCAAAAGCAGTATTGGAGTGCATAACACCTTCAGCATCTGCAGCAGTAGGGAATAAAACGATCTCACCACCACCTCTTCCACCATAGAATGCAGGGATCATTGCAATAGTCCAAAGTTGCCCGTTTTTGTCGTGGAAAGTGCTACCATGACCTGCACCGAGAAGATATCCTGTTGTTTTAAACGTAAGAGGATTATGTTGGGAATATTCAAAGAGCCCGAGTGGGTTATCAGACACATAGACTCCATGTGAATATGAGGAAAATTCGAGTCCTATTGCAGCATATTGCAGATAATATTTCCCATTGTGTTTTACCATCCAGGGCCCCTCAATCCAGGGAGATTCTTCAGGGAAATATGGCCTGTGTGTGAAGTAGGGAAATATCACATCTTCATCTCTTCTTCGCTCAAAACCATTATCTTCATAATTGCCAAAGAAACAAACAACGGGTTTTCCTTTTTCTTTGAAGCCGTTATTTGGATCCAGTTCAACAACCTGAAAGGGTAAAACCTGAGACCATCCCCAATACATATAATACCGTCCGTCATCATCAATAAACATGTCAGCATCGCCATAATCTCGCTGATATTCACCAACTTTATTCCAGACTCCGTTCTTCGGATCGGTGCTGCTAAACACATCATGTTGGCCTTTATCCCCGGATGCAAATAAAGTTTTCCCGTCACTTGCAACTGAGGGGCAGCCTCCCGGGAAAGTCGGAGCATTAACGTAGGTCCAGTCTCGCATATTACCGGAATACCAATACCCCCTGCCACCGGTAATAAAAAGATAATAATCATCCTTGTATAGTACTACAACAGGTTCTCCGGCCCTGCGGGCTCTTTCGGATCCCACACTCAGATTGATCGGATTACAGAATGTCAGCGGTTTGTCCGTTATCCGGACAGAAAAAGTCTCCGATTTGTCTGCAACCCGGGAACATGAAGTACTAGTAATCCAGGTGACTACTACCAGCAGAATTACTGTTTTTAAGGTCAATTTGTACATGATTCACTTAGATTAAGTTGTTTGATTATAAGTCGATTTGTTTCTGAGCAGAGTTATTAAATGAACCTGCAATATCTGTTATGAAGAAAAAGAATACCGTTTTCATCTTAATAATGTTGAGTGGTTATAAAGTTATAATTAAATTTAAAAAACAAAGTCAATTCATTAATGTTTAGTTAAAGATACCTCATGAAATCTGACCGGCTAAATGTGGTCTATAATTTTTGAATCAGTGTGAATTTGAACGAAAATTTAAAGTTTTTGACAATAAAAAGTTAAATTAGTCTGTTAAAAGTGCTTTCCTTTTACGTAAAATTCCAAAGAAATAGAAATTACTTATTAATTCCAAAGGGAGGGATATTAAATCAATTGATTAAATTAAACTATAACAATGATGAATTATGAAAAAAAATGTTAATGTTTTGTTCGTTATCTTCTTTATTGCGATACTGTTGGCTTGCAATTCAAAACAAGCAGCCACCGCCCAAACTGTAGAAAAGAAGCAACTAGTCCCAGGAGAACAGGCACCTCTTGCCGATCCGGGACAGAAGAATTTTGGCGGAATGCGCCCCGCTGTCGGCGCTGGTGGACAGAGGCCAGCAATTCGGCAACCGCGTCCGGAACCAAAAATCCAGACGGTTTCTCTGGAGGAGATTTCAATGAGTGATCCCTATATTTATCCGGATAAATTAAACCATATTTATTATCTGACAGGCACCGGTGGCCGTCTATATAAAAGTAAAGACCTGAAGATGTGGACCGGCCCTTACCCGATCATAGACCTCACAGGTACCTGGATGGATGGGCTCTTCGTCGCAGCAGCCGAGATTCACCATATCGGGAATAAATACTATTATGCCGGTACATGGAGCGACCACAGTACATTGATCCAGGTTGTTCCCCGCCGTTACAATGTGCCACGTAACCAGACTCAGCTTTTAGTAGCCGATTCGCCTGAAGGACCTTTCAAACCTTTGGTCGCCGACCATGAATTCTGCCTCGGTCCGGAAGACTGGGATATCATCGATGGTACGCTCTGGGAAGAAAATGACACCACATATTTGGTATTCGTTCATGAGTGGACCCAACTAATCGATGGAACCATGGATTACATGCCTCTTTCAAAGGATCTGACTCATCGAACCGCCGAGCCGACTACCATCTTCCGCGCCAGTGAGGCTGCATGGTCAAAAGAGATGAACGGCATCGGTGAAGCCACCTTTGGTATGAAGATGCCGGGCTGGGTTACCGACGGACCGCAAATATTCAGAACCCAAACAGGTAACCTGGGTATGTTATGGTCAAGCTGGGGAGAACACAGGTATGCCCAGGGTGTAGCTTATTCTGCATCAGGAAAAAT
>CAYNGW010000073.1:0-9605 GCA_964396955.1 uncultured Rikenellaceae bacterium
ACGACCTCACCGACCCTGCTCCGGCAACCACATTCGCACACCTTGATGCAACAACAGTATTAAGCCGGAAAATATCGGAGCTTGGCATTTATCCTGCTGTTGACCCCCTTGATTCAACATCCCGGATCCTTACGGCAGATATTGTCGGGGAAGCCCATTATAAATGTGCACAGAGAGTCAAAGAGCTGCTCCAGAGATACAATGAACTTCAGGATATAATTGCCATCCTGGGGATGGACGAACTCTCTGAAGAGGATAAACTGGTAGTTCACAGGGCAAGAAGAGCGCAGAGATTCCTTTCTCAGCCATTCCAGATTGCTGAACAATTTACAGGCATAAAAGGAGCTCTTGTTTCGATTGAAGACAACATCAAGGGATTCAATATGATAATGGATGGTAAAGTTGACCAGTATCCTGAAGCTGCATTTATGCTCGTCGGAACCATTGAAGACGCAATTGAAAAAGGCGAGAAAATTCTTGCCCAGACCAAATAATAAGTTTTCTGATGAAGATAGAGATCATCACTCCTGATAAGAAGGTATTTGAAGGGGATATTAAATCAATAAGAGTCCCGGGTAAAAAGGGATCATTTCAGGTCCTTAAGGACCATGCCCCCATTATTTCAACTCTTGAGAACGGTACTGTAATTATGGTGGATCAGGATGACAATGAACACAGATACCAGATTGACGGAGGAGTGATTGAAGTAAAGATGAATAAGATCATTCTGCTTGCCGAATCGGTAAAATAATTCATTATTCATGACTCCCGATGAATTCCGGAAACATGCTCATGAGCTGGTCGAATGGATGGCTGCTTACATGGAAAATGTTGAACAATACCCGGTTAAATCAGCTGTAAAACCGGGAGAAATCTTCAAAAAAATTCCGGATGCACCACCTTCAGATCCGGAGTCTTTCAGCGCTTTGATGAAAGATTTCGAGGAGATCATTATGCCGGGGATCACTCACTGGCAGAGCCCGAATTTCTTTGCTTACTTCCCTGCAAACACGAGCCCTCCGTCAATCCTTGCGGAAATGCTGATTTCAACGCTGGCAGCCCAGTGTATGATATGGGAGACATCCCCTGCCGCTGCTGAACTCGAGGAAAAAATGATGATCTGGCTCCGCGATCTGATAGGATTACCGGGTGATTTTGAGGGAGTTATTCAGGATACTGCATCGACTGCGACCCTTGCCGCAATCATTACGGCCAGGGAAAAGATCAGCAGCTTTACAGTCAATGATGAAGGATTTCAGAATGCAGGCATTTTGCGGGTATATTGCTCCGGACAAACACATTCCTCAGCAGATAAAGCCGTTAAAATAGCAGGAATAGGCAGAAAGAATCTTGTGAAAATCCCTGTGACAGACCACTTTACTATGGATCCGGAAAAGCTCCGGGAAGCAATAAATGAAGATAAAAAGAAAGGTTGCAAACCCTGTTGTGTCATCGCCACAATCGGTACAACAGGAACTGCCTCAATTGACCCTTTACGTGCCATAGGAGAGATCTGTAAAGAAAATGGCACCTGGCTACATGTTGATGCCGCAATGGGCGGAACAGCCCTTATTTTACCCGAATTTCAATGGATGCTCGATGGGAAGGAATATATTGACAGCTTCGTTTTCAATCCTCATAAATGGATGTTCACGAATTTCGACTGCTCAGCCTTTTTCATCAGGGACACAGAATCGCTTATCAGGACATTTGAAATACTCCCGGAGTACCTTAAAACAAGAACCAGGGGACAGGTTAACGATTACAGGGACTGGGGCATTCCGCTTGGCCGGAGATTCAGGGCGCTGAAACTCTGGAGCGTAATACGTTCATATGGGACTGATGGTTTACGGCAGAAGATCAGATACCATATCAGCCTGGCTGTGCGCCTGGCTGAAATGATATCAGCTGAACCTGATTTTGAACTTCTGGCTCCGGTTTCGCTTAATGTAGTCTGTTTCAGGTACCATCCTTCAGGGATGACTGAAGTTGAGCTGAATGCCTGCAATGAAATGCTTAATCACATGCTCAACGATTCCGGCAGGATGTACCTGTCACACACAACGCTTGACGGTAAATACACATTGAGGATGGTTACCGGTCAGACCAACGTAACTCTTGATCATGTTGAAAAGGCATGGGATCTGATAAAGGACAAGGCACGGAGTATTAAGATATGATCATTTACGCAGCTTCCCGATATTCATTCCGTAAATATCAATATTGAATATAAACTCAAATGAAGGCTTCTCACTGAAGCTTTTCCATGCAGTCTGCACTCCGGCTGATACGGGATACGGTATCCTGAAAAGATAAAAATCCGAAATAAGCTCAATGCCGAATGAGCTGAACGATTCGGCTCCTTCAATAAAATGGTCTGCCACCGGATTGCCACCCTGTAACGTCAGATAATAATTATCTGTTCCCCTGGCATAATCATAAAACAGACCTGTGCGGATCCTTGTCATATAAAAGAACGAAGCAATATTGAAATCAGGATATGCTACCGGAGCAATATAATCCAATGAAAAAAAATCAAGTTCTCTGGATATGATGTCATCATAACCGCGGGGGTAATGAATCTTGTTTTCAGTAAGGTATTTGATGATTTTCTGATTTTCCGTCTCATACCTGATCCTTATTCCATGGTTCCTGAAAAATCCCGGGAAATAGAATGCAGACTTCAGATAGATATCCGGTCCGTAAACAAGTTTATCAAAAGGGAAATATTCGTATGAGGCATCAATGATCTGTCCCAGCCTTGGATATATATCACGGTAAGCGGATTTGTGATAGTTTGCGAAATAAAGCCGTCCTATTAATTGAGTTTGTCCATAATCATAAGCGCCTTTTTCCTTCACATACAGATAATTGTTCGTGTATTCAGCCGAAAATGACGGGTAAAAATACTGAGAAAATTTACCCGTGCTGAATGACCATGGCAAATAAGCAGTATTAATAAATCTTAGTCCGGGTCTTACAGGGGAAGGAAGCCAGCCGGGAGTTTCTCCAAACAGGTCAATAACCGGTTCATTGCCATAATCGAGTCGTGATTTGATGACCGGGTACCATCCTTCCCATGAAATCCGGGAATGAAACTTATGTCTTTTATCAGCAGAATATTCATAACCGACCGATGATGTCAGTGTACTAAGCTGATTTTGCGACATGATTGTAAATCCCGGCCTCACTGAAGCCGGATCGGATTGAATCTGTTCAATGTCAGCATAAATTGGCATCCAGCTGTGGATCCCCAAAAGATGTTTCCATTTTCTGTATGGCTCAGGAGTATAATCAATTGCCGGATCATCTTCATTTGTTGCCTGTTTCTTTTCAAACCTGTCAATGAGATAAGATGCGGATTCGGCTTTAATTACTTCAGTTTCAGAAGCTTCGGAAACGGGAACGAAGCAGATATTATTTCCCGATGAGCTGTAGTTGCTGAAATAAACTTTATCTCCGGCTATATTCAGATCGGTTGCCCCGAATTTTGAGCGGGTCACAGCCGATAATTTACCTTCAGGTGTGAGAATATAAATGTTATCGGTTCCTGAGGCTGAGCTTATGTAAAAAAGTGAATCATTTCTCAGGAAGGATGCCTGAAGGTCATCCCTGCCTTCCTCCACAAGCGTCGTCCATTTATTGTCGGCAAGGGAAAAATCCAGGATGCCTTCGCCCTCTTCTGTTAAGGAAATAACAGTAATCTTTCTCCCGTCCGATGACCATTGAGGGCGTTGGAGGTAAGAATTGCCGGGTGCAGGAACGCTCTGCACAACACTTCCGTCATCAGGATTTATTATTACCAGGCTATTGCTGTTTTTTTCAGTATTCTCCGATGCGGCAATAAGCTTGCCATCAGGAGAAACAGATGCGGATAGATACCTTGATCTGAAAGTCAGCTGCCGGACAGTCGCGGTATTAATATCAAATTGTTTAATAACCGAATAATTCCTGTTTTCCCATCTGGGATCAGGCTGTGATTCGACCCATACAATTTTTCCGCAGGCATAGGAGAGGAACCAAGGGTAAATATTCCCGGGGATATGCAGTTTTTTTTCTGTTTTTTCAGATGGCCTGATCAGTACGAATGATACAGGATTGACCAATGATGTTTTTACTGCGATCACCGAGTCGTTCCCGGCATAAACAGCAGAATAATAACCTTCATACCATGATTTTTTAGAGGGATTTATTGAATTATACTCAATGGCTCCGCTCATTTCAATATCCTGTTTCCACAGACTGGTGAGGGTATCAAATGTCTGGTAATAGAGTCGTTTTTTTGTAAGGCCCGCATGTCTTTTCAGGCTTATATTGACGGGATTAATGGTAAACGGTTGATTGCCGGTAAAACCAAGCACTTTATTCCAGATCTGAGGATCATTATTCAATATTGCCCATGTAACCATCTGGTAACCAAACTGGTAATAATCAGGTGTGAAGTCCCTGTAAGATCCGTTAAACAGCTTGTCGTATTTGTACAGTTTCCCTTTTTCAATGGCAATTGCCTTCAGGGAATTCTGGAATCCCGGACTCCTTCCCCTGCCTGACTGCGAAAGCAATGTTTCCGCAAAGACGGCTTCCCCTTCCATATACCACATTGGCAGAAGGGCAGCAATCACCCCGGGAAACTGCTGACCGGTTAAGAATGACATCGCCTTTGAAAATCCCGTATTCAGGGATTCCATTTGCAGTATGTGAGTGAGTTCATGCAGAGCCAGCTGCCGGGTATGATCAAGAGGTATGGTATTCTGGTAAGGTGTCGGATATATTTCCATACGTTTAGGTGCCCAGGCCACATATCCGTTGGATTGTGTCGTATTGTTATGAATGATAACAGGGATCCTGAATTTTTTTTCAGGATATAATGCAGAAAGATCTGAGTATGCCTTTTCAAGAGCTTTGGCAAATTCTATTCCGGCCGGACCATAATTTTCCGGGTAAATGACATTGAATCTCCCGGTTTTTATCTGCAGCCATTTAAGAACTGATGGATCCTGTCCCGTATTGTAATATTGGGCCGAGGCAGCCATGGAAACCAGCAAGAATGCAGCGATGAGGAATACTGATTTTAATCGGAGATCATTAATCATAGTTCAAAAATAGCAAATTATGCGAGTTGCAGGCAGATGGTTATGGTAAGAAAAAAAATAAGTACTTTCGCCATCTGATCTGTTACCGCAGATTTAAAAATAAACAGAATAAATGAAAAGATTCAGATTGATAAACAACATATCGGGATGGATTGTTTTTGTCATTGCTGCAGTTACATATCTTCTGACAATTGAACCCACAGCCAGCCTCTGGGATTGCGGGGAATTCATAGCTACGGCATTTAAGCTTGAAATCGGGCATCCTCCCGGAGGTCAGGTTTTCATGATACTTGCAAGGTTTTTCACCCTGTTTGCGAGTGGGGATGTCACAAAAGTAGCAGCATTGGTCAATGCCATGTCGGCAATTGTAAGCGCCTTAACTATACTCTTTCTCTTCTGGACCATTACCCATCTTGCAAGGAAAATTATTGTAAAGGACGAAATCATGTTCAGCACTCCAAGGATCACTGCAATAATAGCTGCAGGTGTTACCGGCGCCCTGACTTTTACTTTTTCCGATTCATTCTGGTTTTCCGCAGTGGAAGGCGAAGTATATGCAACCTCTTCTCTCTTTACTGCAGCAGTATTCTGGGCAATCCTTAAATGGGAAGATGTGGCTGATGAAGAACATGCCGACAGATGGATCATTCTGATCGCATTCCTGATGGGCCTTTCAATTGGTGTACATCTGCTTAACCTCCTTACCCTTCCGGCAATTGTCCTTGTATATTATTTCAGGAAATTTGAATTCTCATGGAAGGGAGTGATTATTGCAATATCATCATCATTTTTGATCCTTGCATTGCTGATATGGGGTATGATGCCCGGTATTGTGAAAATCTCATCCAGGCTGGACCTTTTCTTTGTCAATACACTTAATCTCCCGCCTGACAGCGGAATGATCTTTCATATGATTGTACTGGCGGTTATTTTCATTCTTGCCGTCAGGTTTACAAAGAATTCGGCCAATAAGATCAGAAACGGAGTTTTTTCCATAGCTTCATTGTTTTTAACCGGAGTCTGGGTTGTTTCCGGATCGGCTTTTGTCAATTTACTGATCCTGCTTGCGATATCGGGTTTTGTCTGGTATATTGCAGGACGGAGCAGGGTTGTTCTGAATACCATGCTCACAACAATAATGGTTATCCTTATCGGGTATTCAACAACAGCAATTATCGTAATACGAGCATCGGCCAACACACCTTTAAATGAGAATAATCCGAGCAATCCGTTCAACCTTCTGTATTACCTGAACAGGGAACAATACGGAGAGAGACCACTTTTCAGAGGGGCTTATTACAATGCTCCGATCCTTGATTATAAGGATGGCAAACCTGTGTATGTTCTGGAGAACGGGAAATATGTCATAACACACCGGAATATTGAACGGGTATATGATGACAGGTTCATTACTCTCTTCCCAAGAATGTGGAGCGAACAGGCAGAGGATCACGCAGAAGTTTACAGGGAGTGGGGAGGTAACAGGGGAATACCATTACAGGTCACGGATCAGTCGGGCGAAAGGACCCTGATTAAAAAGCCGCGGTATGGCGAGAATCTGAAGTTCATGTTCACTTACCAGTTCGGGTATATGTATTTCAGGTATTTCATGTGGAATTTCTCGGGCAAGCAAAATGATACACAGGGGACCGGAGGCGCAATTAACGGGAACTGGCTGACCGGCATAAAATTTCTTGATGAACCAAGGACAGGAACTGTTGATCTTCCGGCAGGATTGAAGGATGATACCTCAAGAAATAAGTACTACCTCCTTCCTTTCATCCTGGGTATTGCAGGCTTGTTTTATCAGCTTAACCGTGATAATAAAAACTGGTGGATCGTTCTGTTGCTGTTTATAATGACCGGTATTGCCATTGTCTTCTGGCTCAACCAGTATCCAAACCAGCCAAGAGAGCGCGATTATGCATACGTTGGTTCTTTTTATTTCTATGCAGCGTGGATCGGGCTGGGAATGCTTGCATTGTTTGAAGGCATGGCAAAGCTTACAGGTGAAAAAATTGCAGCCCCGTTGGCAGGCCTTTTATGCTTTTTTGCAGTTCCGGCCTTAATGGCCTCCGAAAACTGGGACGATCACGACAGATCGCACCGTTACCTGGCCCGGGATGTTGCATTTAACTACCTCAATTCCTGTGCCCCGGATGCAATACTCTTTACAAACGGAGATAATGATACTTTCCCGCTCTGGTATGCTCAGGAGGTTGAAGGAACAAGAACCGATGTGAGAGTATGCAACCTGATGCTTCTGAATACCGACTGGTATGTTGAACAGATGAAGCAAAAGACTTACGAATCTGATCCTCTTCCTGTTACATTGCCCATAAAGAAATATTACGATGGAATTAACAACCAGGTTTTCATTATAGAAAAAACAAAGGACCCGGTTGATATCTCAACGATCATCGATTGGGTGAACAGTGAAAACAAGGCAACAAAAATACAGATATCCCCGACGGAGATACTTGATATTATACCTACCCGTACAATTCGCATCCCCGTTGACAAGAAGAAAGTACTGGAATCAGGGACTGTAAAACCGGAAGATTCGGCGAAAATTGTACCTTATATTGATATCAGGCTAAAGGGGAATTCAATACTTAAAAGCCAGCTGATCGTTCTTGATATACTTGCTCACAACAACTGGGAACGGCCTATTTACTATGTTACAGGATATCATAATGATGCATTGGGACTTGAAGAATATTTCCAGCTTGAGGGTCTTGTTTACCGTTTTGTACCGATCAGGACGAAGAACAATAACTGGCTTGATTACGGACGCATTGATACAGATATCCTTTATGAGAATATGATGAACAAATTCGTCTGGGGTGGAGCAAATGATAAAAGAGCAAATATCGATTATCACCACAAGCGGACTCTGATTGTAATAAGGGCAAGGCTGAACTATGCAAGGCTTGCAAAAGCTCTTGCTGATGAGGGTAAAAATGAAAAAGCGCTCAGCGTACTTGATCATTGCATGGAATCCCTTCCTCTTTCACAAATACCATATGATCCCTATATGCCTGATATCATTGAAGCTTATTTTGAAGCAGGTGCCACGGATAAGGCCGTTGAAATGACCACGGCTCTGTGCGATTATTATTATGATCAGCTTGATTATTACCTGAAGCAGACGCCCTACATAATCAGCTCGGCTGAATATGAGATACAGACAGCGATTCAATATACATCAAGAACAGCCAATACCTGCGAAGCCAACGGGAAAAAAGAACTGGCAGATCAGATAAACAGCAAACTCGAAAATTATTATGGCCGCTATCTTCAGATGCAGAGTCCGGCTTCAAGATAAAAAAACGATCAGCTGACAAAAGACGGCGACACCTCGTGCTTAAGGTATTTTTCGATCAGGAAGAAGATCTTTTCGGGATAGATAGGCTTTAGCACATATTCGTTGCATCCGGCAAGATAAGCTTCTGTTTTGGACTGTTCTGAAGAATATGCCGTCAGCATAAGGACAGGTACATTCTTCCTTTCTTTGCGGAAGATCCTCAGGCAGTCTATTCCATTGATGAGAGGAATCAAAAAGTCCATAAAGACCAGATCGATCCTTCCACTTTCCTGGTTTATGTAATCAACGAATTCTTTTCCGTTATGGAATATTTTAATGTCGGCGCCCGAGCTTTTCAGAAGAGTCTCATAGTATCTGATTGACGGCTGGTCATCTTCAACAATTAGTATTTTTTTATCTGCAAGTTGTAAGTCGTTGATATTCAGGGCCATATCTTGGATTAAAAAAACTCTGATAAAAGTACGATAAGAAAACGAGGTAAAGGCCGGAGAAAAAATCAGTTATTAACATTTTTTCAACAAGTTATTAAAGGTATGACATTCCGGGTATTTGGTTAACTGAAGAAAAATGTGCAATTTCGTAATCGCAAACACCCGATAGTTATGATTAAGACGACCGTTTTTTATAGAGCAGCAATTCTGTCTCTGGGCATGATTTTATCTGCAAACATCACCTGTGGACAGGGAGGATTTGACAATCCGACAAGGGCATTGTATATTTTTGATCTCTCAAAATATATTGATTATGGCCCTGGTTTCGCCGATTCATCGAATTTTAAGATAGGCGTCCTGCTGGGTGATTATGATCTTATTTACGAACTGGGAAACCTGGCAAAAACCAGGACAATGATCCAGGATAAACCGGTTGTGATAGTTGGATTCAAGAGCATTGAGAGTATAACACATACCCAGGTTCTTTACCTGAACAAGACAGCAGAATTTAATATCGGGAAAGTCAAATCAGAAATTGCCGGGCATCAGACTATGCTGATCTCCGAAGGATATGAATTCCGGGAGTCAATGCTGAATTTCATTGTCGTGAACGGAAAACCGCGTTATGACATCAACGAAGAACTGGTTAAAAATGCAGGAATGAGCATCCCGCAGGAAGTGTTGTTCATGGCTGTGAAGACAAAGGAAGACTGGCAGAATCTTTTTGATATTGCCAGCAAGGAAATTGAAGTG
>CAYNGW010000074.1:0-9561 GCA_964396955.1 uncultured Rikenellaceae bacterium
CTTCGGGAATTACTTTTTACTCGCAGCAAGCTGCGGGGAACTAACCCCTAAAGAGAATTAGATATAGATTAATAAATACATTCAAATAAATACTCAAGAAACCCATGGGCTTGATCCAGATCAAAACCGTGCTTGCAAGCTAAATGGAAAAACCAATGGCCTTCACGGAATATAGAAAAGGCTTATTTGGAGTAATCAAATACATTTTGCGTCAGTCCTTTGTATTAATCGTACATAATTCATTCAGTTAATGTACTAAACGGAAGTTTTACCTCGAAAAGAGATCAGCTTCTTTCCAGGAGAGCAGATGCTTGTCGTCCATAATGATCTTGTTATGATCGAGCAGCCAGCGGAGTACTTTTATGACCTTTTCCTCAGGATGGCTGACCTTGCTTACCAGATCACGGGCATCAGTTTTCTGTGCTGCAAGCACATCCTTGATCTCGTCAAGTATCAGGTCAAACTCATATTTGCTGAGATCAAGTTCATTCCTTTCCCTGCAGACATCACATATCCCGCATCTGTCGGACTCCTCACCGAAGTAATCGAGAAGGATGACCGACCTGCACCTTGTATTGTAATCTGCGTAGTCAATCATCCTGTTAAGGCGGATAATGTGCTTTTCCTTCACATGCAGATAATTTTCAGGCGATATCATAAGTGCTTTCCTTTCAAGCCTTTCCTCGGTAAAGATAACCAGCGCCGTTTTCTTCCCTGGGATATAACTTATTATCTTAAGAGTGGCCAGCTTCATCAGGAACCTGTAAACGGCGTCACGCGATAATGCTGATTTTTTTGCAAGAGCTTCCTCGTTTATTGCCACAAATTCAGTGAACATCCCGGTATAAGACCTTAACAATAATTTAATGAATCCGTCAAATGCCTCATTTGCCACCTGGAATTTATAAAGATCGTCGCGGCCAACAATGAAATGAACCCTTGACGGATTATTGATCTCTTCAGTGAATTCAATATACCCTTCTCTCTGCAGAAAATTGAGGCTGTTATACGTCTCGATTACGGGAAACCTGTATTTTGAAACAAAATCGAACATATTGAAGTCAAACACGTTGTCTTTTCCCGAACCCTGCGGTACCTTCAGAAAATTGCAGAGAGCCTCGTAGATGTCTTTTATTTTTTCGACTGGTGGAAATTTCCTTCTCACCGAATCTTCGAGGCGGGTTTTATCAGAAGGCGAGTAAAGCAGAACGGCAAATGCAGGCTTAATATCCCGGCCTGCCCTGCCGCTTTCCTGGAAATAGTCTTCAATTGACTCGGGCATATCCCAGTGAATTACAAATCTCACTTCAGCTTTGTCAATACCCATTCCGAAAGCATTAGTGGCAACTATGACACGTGTTTCCCCTGCCGTCCACGAAATCTGTTTCTTATCCCTGAGCTCAACAGGCAGTCCGGCATGATAAAAATCTGCGCTGATGCCGTTTGCCACCAGCAGTTCTGCAACCTCCTTGCTTCTTTTCCTGCTTCTTACATATACAATCCCGCTGCCTTTAACCTTGAGCAACGTCTTTATCAGGTAGTTTCCCTTGTCGTCAACCCTCCTCACCAGGTATGAAATATTCTTTCGTTCGAAGCTTGTCCTGAGAACATTTTTTTCCCTGAACCGGAGCTTTTGTATTATATCATCAATAACCGGATTAGTAGCTGAGGCAGTCAGCGCCAGGAACGGGACCTGGTCAGAAATAAGGTCACGGATTGATGCAATTTTCAGATATGATGGTCTGAAATCATAACCCCATTGCGAAATGCAGTGGGCTTCATCAACAGCCACCAGGTTGAGGTTCAGACGCGGCAGTCTTGTCTGAAATATCCTTGTTGAGATCCTTTCAGGAGAAATGTACAGGAATTTGTATTCGCCATAGATGCTGTTCTCGAGCGCAATATCGATCTCTTCTGCCGACATTCCCGAATGTATTGCCAAAGATCTTATCTCCAGAGCGTTAAGGCGGCTCACCTGGTCTTTCATAAGAGCTATCAGGGGCGTTATCACAAGGCATATCCCCTCCTTAACCAGTGCAGGCACCTGGAATGTAATTGATTTCCCGCCGCCGGTGGGCATAAGCCCCAGGGTATCCTTCCCTTCTGCTATTGATCTTATTATTTCTTCCTGCAGCGGCTTGAAAGAAGTATAGCCCCAGTACCTGGTCAAAATCTGTCTGTAAGGTTCAATATTCATTTATCGGGGAAAGATGCCTTCTGCAAAAATACAATTGAAATTCAATTTTTTATGAAGGTAGATGTAATGAATATTTTATGAGTTGCGAATTTTTCGTAATTTGCGCAGCAAAACTTAAAATCATGTCCGATGTCATTCATAGAAGATAAAATATTGTATGAAGGATTAACATTTGACGATGTTTTGCTTGTCCCTTCCTACACAGAGGTCCTTCCGCGTGAAGTGAACCTGAGTTCAATGTTCACAAGGAATATCCCGATCAATACGCCAATTGTATCGGCCGCAATGGATACCGTTACCGAGGATGAGCTTGCCATAGCGATCGCAAGGGAAGGCGGCATAGGGGTCATTCATAAAAACATGAGTATTGAAAAGCAGGCTACACAGGTAAAGCGGGTAAAGAGAGCTGAGAATGTGATGATCTTTGATCCGATAACGATCGGTCTTGATGCTACGGTTGCAGATGCTATGAGCCTGATGAATGAATACGGGATCGGGGGAATACCGGTGATTGACAGGGATGGGATTCTAAAGGGGATCGTCACCAACAGGGACCTGAGGTTTGAGAGCAACCGCAGGAGGAAAATAACAGAGGTGATGACAACAAAGCTTATCACCACCAATCATCAGACAAATCTTGATGAAGCTGCCGGGATCCTCAGGAAACATAAGATTGAAAAGCTGCCAATGGTCGATGAAGCCGGGAAACTTGTGGGACTTATTACATACAAGGATATTACCAAGACAAAGGACCGCCCGAATTCATGCAAGGATGAAAAAGGAAGGCTGAGGGTAGCCGGTGCTGTGGGCATTGCCGCTGATACTCTTGAAAGAGTGGCTGCGCTGATCAATGCCAGCGTTGATGCGATAGTAATTGATACAGCCCATGCTCATTCCAAAAATGTGATCAGGATACTGAAGGAGATCAAGAAAAACCATCCTGATACAGAAGTGGTGGTAGGCAATATCGCAACTGCCGAGGCAGCGAAGAAGCTGGTAAGCGAGGGTGCTGATGCATTGAAAGTCGGCATAGGACCCGGATCAATCTGTACGACAAGAGTCATTGCCGGTGTAGGGATCCCGCAACTCTCCGCGATCTACAATGTTTCCAAAACTGTTGAGGGAACAGGAATACCTGTAATAGCTGATGGCGGGATAAGGTATTCAGGAGATATTATCAAGGCAATAGCAGCCGGAGCAGACTCTATAATGGCAGGATCTCTCTTTGCCGGAGTAGAGGAATCACCCGGTGAAACCATAATCTATAACGGTCGTAAGTTCAAGGCATACAGGGGAATGGGATCAATCGAAGCTATGCAGCAGGGTTCCAGGGACCGTTATTTCCAGGATATTGAAGATGATATTCAAAAGCTTGTTCCGGAAGGCATTGCCGCAAGAGTGCCGTACAAAGGAACCCTTGCAGAGGTGATCTACCAGATGACAGGCGGTTTAAGAGCGGGAATGGGATATGTAGGTGCAAAAAACATCAGCATACTTAAAAAAGATGCCAGGTTTGTCAGGATAACCAATTCGGGCATCATTGAAAGCCATCCCCATGATGTTTCAATAACCAGGGAGTCTCCGAACTACAGCAGAAAAACAATTGAATAACCGGCATCTGATGAAAGTAAGATCATCAATGTTGATTTTATTATTGTCACTGTTGCCTGTTATTTTTCAGGCTCAGGGGCTGAATGATAAAACATTGATGACTGTCGCAGGGAAGGCGGTTCCCGCCGGAGAGTTCATAAGAATGTTCAATAAAAGCAATGAACCAGGAAACCCTTCAGGTATTGATGATTATCTGCAGCAATACATAGTTTTCAAGCTTAAAGTCGCTGATGCTGTACAGGAAGGATATGATACGACAAAGGCTTTCCGGAATGAGCTGAACGGCTACAGGAACCAGCTTGCACAGAATTACCTGACTGATAACCAGGTTAAGGAAAAGCTTTTGCAGAAAACATACCAGAGATCGCTTACCGAGATAAATGGCTGGCACATACTTGTTAACTGTCCTGGTGAAGCAAAACCTGAAGATACCCTTGCTGCCTGGCAGAAAGCCTCCGATATAAAGGAGAGAATCATTAAGGGAGAACATTTTGAGCAGGTCGCCCGCGGAACTTCAGATGATCCTTCAGTGAAAATTAACGGGGGTAACCTGGGTTATTTCACTGTCTTCCAAATTATAATGCCCTTCGAGGATGCAGCATACAGCATGAAGAAAGGGGCAATCTCAGATCCTGTAAGAACTCCCTGCGGATACCATATAATAAGTGTAGCTGACAAACGGCCTGCCAGAGGGAAGATACTTGTTGCACACATCATGAAGGCCGCTCCTCCCGGAACCGGGGAAAAAGAAATCAAAGAGGCTGAAGAAGCTATTAACAGGATCTATGAAGAACTACGGGCAGGCGGTTCTTTCAGCGAGCTGGCCGGAAAATACTCCGATCATAAAGAATCAGCCGCCAATGGCGGAAAATTAAGCTGGTTCGGAACCGGGGAAATTATCAGTGATTTCTCAGAAGCAGCTTTCTCAATACCTGATACAGGGAAATATACCAGTCCCGTTCGTACTCCATACGGATGGCATATCATCAAGCTTCTTGACAGGAGACCTCACGGATCGTTTGAAGAAACAAAATCGTATCTCGAAAGCAGGATCAACCAGTCATACCTGAATTCATTAAGTAAAAAATCATTTGTCGCTAAGCTGAAAACCGAATATAAATTCAGGATCAACCAGCCTGGTTTCAACTGGTTCGTTGAAAATACCGATACACTGATTATTCAGGGTCTGGCAAAGTATAATAAAGAATCTATGCCGTCAGGCAATCTGTATACATTTGCAAATCAACACCTTACAGTAAAAGAATTCGCTGTGTACCTTGAACGGAGAGGTTCAATGATAGTTACGGATGATCCTGAATCATTTATCAAACAGTCAATTGAAGCGAGGGTCTCCGACCAGATAATCAAATATGAAAATTCAATTCTTGAAAAAAAGTATCCCGATTTCCGGTATCTTATGAATGAGTTCCATGACGGGATTCTCCTGTTCGAAATATCGGGTAAAAAGGTCTGGAACAGGATAAGTGAAGACAGTACCGGACTCAGGAATTATTACGAGGAACATAAGCGTGATTGTCTTACCCGTAAAGGGATTGAAGCAAAAATCTATACTCTCAAATCACGGGAAAAAGAAAAAATGCTGGCATCTACCTATAAAAAATACTCACGGAAATACGGAACTGATGACCTGATGCTGGCAAAATTCAATAAAAAGAATGATTCATTGCTGGTCATCACTGAGGGAAAATGGTTTAGCGGCGATGATCCGGAACTGGACAAAATTGAGTGGAAAAAAGGCGTGCAATACCGTTCGATCAGGAATTACCCTTCAGTCATTGTCATCAGCAGGATTATTGAACCGGAACCTCTTCCGTTTGAGGAAGTCCGGGGAGAAATGATGACAGGTTACCAGGATTATCTCGAGAATGAATGGATAAGGCAATTAAAGAGCAAATACACCGTTAAAATTGATGAACTGGTACTTTCAGAAGTTAAAAAGAGTCTGGGCAATGAATAGGATCCTGATTTTATTTATAATTACTGTATTGACAGTCGCCTGCAGCAATTCCAGGAGTGATCCGAAACGGGTAGCTGTTGCCCGTGCGGGTGATGTTTTTCTTTATCTCGACCAGATCCCGAAGCTGATACCCCAGGGAACATCAACTGCCGACAGTACTGCAATCATTCATAATTATATCAACAAATGGGCAAAGAAAGAGTTTCTGTTCCGGAAGGCTGAAGAGAATCTTTCGCCGGATCTTAAAAATGAAATAGACAACCAGCTTGAAGAAACGCGGTCCAACCTCGTGATTTACCAGTACCAAAGGCAAATGATGCTGGAGAGAATGGATACGATCATTTCTGAAGCAGAGCTTGAAAAATATTATTCAGAGAATCAGGGAAGCTTTATCCTGGGCTCAAACATAATAAAAGCGTTGTTCATCAAACTCCCTGTTGAGACTCCCGGCATAGACAGGATAAGACACCTTGCACGATCCAATGAACAGAATGATCTGCAGGAGCTTGAATCATACTGTTACCAGTTTGCAGATAAGTTCGACGATTTCAAAGAGGAATGGATTCCACTCGACAGGGTTTCAGTAGAGCTGCCGCAGGAGATTCAGAATGAGGAATACTTTCTCAGAAGAACAACCTTTTATGAGGCAACCGACTCAATTGACCTGTATTTCATAACTATAAGGGATTACAGGCTGAGATCTTCAGTTGCTCCATTTGAATATGTCAGGGACGATATTAAAAGGATCATATGGAATAACCGCAGGCTTGAATTCATACAATCAATTGAGAACGGGATATACAATGATGCGCTGAGAGAAAACGGTTTTACAATATTTAACAATTAGATCAGATGAAAAAAGGCAAGGCAATATTATTGATACTGGCGGGATTGATTATTTCCGGATTGACTGCCGTAAAATCACAGGTACTGGTTGAGTCAGTGGCTGCAATTGTCGGGAATGAGGTGGTTTATCTTTCAGATATTGAGAACCTGGTCATTGATCTGAAAAGAAACGGCAACAAATTGCCCATTGATCAGCAGAGGTGCCTGGTGCTTAATGAATTGCTCGTTTCAAGGCTTTTTCTCGATCAGGCAAGGATCGATAGCATAACCGTAACGGAAGATATGGTTGAGGGAGAGGTTACCATGAACATCAACAACGCGATCCAGAGTACCGGAAGTGAAAAGGCGCTTGAAGATTATTTCGGTAAAAGCATGGTGGAGATCCGGAGAGATATTCGCAAAGCCCTGATGGAACAGGAGATAATCAGGGAAGTACAGTCCGGAATTGCCAAGGACATTACAGTAACGCCAAACCAGCTGAAAAAATATTATGCAGGCCTCCCGAAAGATAGTCTCCCTGTTATTCCGGCAAAGGTTGAGCTGAGTATTATACAGCTGGATCCACCGGGAAATGAAGAGAACAAAGCTGAAGCAAGACAGAAGCTGCTTGATATAAGGAGTGAAATTCTTGCAGGAAAGAGCTTTAATGTTCTTGCAGTCATGTATTCTGAAGATCCGGAAACTGCAAGAAACGGCGGTGAACTGGGATATACTGTAAGGGGTTCACTGGAAAAGGAATACGCAGATGCGGCCTTCAGCCTTACAAAGAATAGCGTATCAAGGATAGTCGAGACCCGCTTTGGCTTTCATATTATTCAGCTGATCGATCGTAACGGGGACCTGATAAACACCCGGCATATACTGATTAAGCCAAAGGTCAAGGCTGACCAGGCCGCAAAGGCAATTTCCACACTCGATAGCCTTGCAACCCTGATAAGAAAAGACAGCATCAGTTTTGAAACTGCAGCAAGAATGTACTCAAGTCATAAAGACAGCAGGATTAACGGAGGCAAATTGGTAAGCACAAATCCTTCCGAACGGATTACATGGTTCACTCTTGATGAGCTGAATCCTGAAATGTACGTGAAGGTCAGGGACATGAAACAGGGTGAAATATCGGAAGCCTTCCGGACAACAGATGATGATGATAATATAGTATTCAGGATCGTAAGACTCGATAATGAGATACCGGCTCACAGAGCCAACCTGAAGGATGATTATGAGAATCTCTATGTATCAGCTGTCCAGAAAGCACGTTCGAAAGAATACCAGGAATGGATTGACAAGAAAACAGGAAACACCTATATTAAAATAAGCGATGAACTTAAAACATGCGACTTTCTGAAAAAAGGATGGCTGAAATAACATATTACAGGTGTTCACATATCATTAATTTCTCCAGATATATCCTCTTATTCCTGACAGGTCTTGTTATTTCTTCGGTATCGCTGTCACAGGATGCTGAGCCTCAGAAAAAGAAAACAAGGAGAATTGAAATTCTGCATGCCGACCTGTGGGAAGTTGATGAAAAAACAGATAAAGATCTGCAGCAGCTGCAGGGAAATGTCCGTCTGAGGCATAATGAAGTAAATATGTCATGCGACAGTGCTTACTATTACCAGAATAAAAACCAGGTAAAAGCTTTCGGGAAGATCCATATTGAACAGGGCGATACACTCCATCTGTATGGCGACTATCTTTTCTATGACGGGGCCACTGAATTTGCCTTCGTTGAAGGAAATGTTGAATTGATTGACAAGGAGACACATCTTTTTACCAGTGCCGTTACATATGATTTCAATATTGAAGTTGCGAATTACAACAACTGGGGAAGGATAATCAACGGTGATAATACACTCTCAAGCATGATAGGCATATATTATGTATCCAGGGACCTCTTCCATTTCAAGGACAGTGTGAAAATTGTCAATCCCGATTATATAATGACTGCCGATACGATGGATTATAATACGGAATCCGAAACTGCCCTGTTTAAAGGGCCTTCAGAACTGACGGGTGACAGTTTGTATATGTATTGTGAAAGAGGCTGGTATGATACAAAGAATGATATCACCAGAATCTGGAAGAATGCCCTGATCGATAATAAACAGCAGATAGTAAGGGGAGATTCGCTTTATTACGAACGGAATACCGGATTTGGCGAGTCATTTGGCAACATGAGCATCACTGACACTACAGATAATATAATTGTCAGGGGACAATATGCCTGGTATTACAGGGAGCCTGAAAGATTCCTGGTCACTGACAGCGCCATGTTTATCCAGGTCTCTGAGGGTGACTCGCTTTTTCTGCATGCTGATACTATCAGTGCTGCAACAGTATTTTCAGATAGTTCAGCAGTCGGATACAGGCTGATGAACGCTTATTACGGCTGCCGGATTTTCAGCAACGACCTCCAGGCAAAATGCGATTCCCTCTCCTACTCTTTCCAGGATTCAGTCATAAGATTATATGTGGATCCCGTTATATGGTCCGAAGAGAATCAGCTTACATCCGATTCCATGGCAATTTTCACAAAAAACCGTAAAGCGGACAGAATGGAACTGTACAATTCGGCTTTTGTAGCAAGCCAGGTTGACACGATGAGGTTCAACCAGACCAGGGGAAGGTCGCTGACAGGCTATTTCAGGGATAATGAACTGTACAAGATCAGCATAACCGGGAACGGAGAGTCAATATATTATCTTGTTGATAATGATGAAATTGTAGGTGTCAATAAGGCCAAATGCGCAAGTATGGAGATATTCGTTGATAACGGAAAAATAATTGAGATCTATGAGTACCAGGCACCTGAGGGGGTGATTGATCCTCCTTCCATGGCCCCGCAGAATAATATGCATCTTGAAGGATTTTACTGGCTTGACAATCTGCGGCCTAAAAAAATATCGGATATATTCAGGTGACCCCC
>CAYNGW010000075.1:0-9536 GCA_964396955.1 uncultured Rikenellaceae bacterium
AGCGTCGAGCTTCCTCAACTCTGCGATTGAAGAAACTCCCGCGCTTTTTGCATATGCTTCTCCACCAAGTTCCGCATCATGAAGAAGTTTCATATTCTCACCGGGAAAGGTTGTAGGCCTTGGCGGTCCGAATGAACCACCGCTTTCCGAAATAGCACCCTGGAACAGTCCCTTGGCCAGTGGCGACGCACACAACATGCTGACTGCAATTCCACCGGCCGATTCGCCAAATATAGTCACCTTATTGGGATCGCCGCCGAATGCAGCGATATTTTTCTTAATCCAACCCAGACCGGCAATCATATCCAGAAGGCCGTAATTCCCCGAAACGTGATTGGGACTTTCGGCGCTCAACTCCGGATGTGCGAGGAAACCTAGCTGACCAACGCGGTAGGCGATGCAGACAAGTACCACACCTTTCCATTTCGCAGCAGGTTGAGGAGCACGCCAGCGGAAGTCACCGACAGGCGGCGCGGCAAACGGGATACCTTTGTAAACCGTCAAACCATCTTCAAATGTTCCCTGTAACATTCCGCCCTTGACTTTTACCGGTGCAGGCTGCTGAGCGACACCAAGTCCGGCGGTAAACAACACAAATATTAAGATTAAAACAGTCCTTTTTTTCATAGATTTTCCTCCTGATATTATTGATTTCATATTTAGTCAGTTAATATTGAATTCATGCTGGTTAATTGGTGTCAAGTCAATCATTCCGACATTTTCATAACCATTACGGTTGTTTTTGAAGGAAGCTTACCTGCAATAAATGTTTCAGAATGTCCTGAATATTTAACATCAAAAGCAGTACCAACAACCTTAATAAAATCTTCAACAGTACCAAGCCTGAAACCACCTGCAGGTGCATTGGCTGGTGAATAATGCATGGGAATTACTACCCTGGGCTTGAGTTGCTTAATGACTTCCATAGCTGACTGAAGATCAATTGTGGGTCCGCCTCCAACCGGGATCATGAGAATATCTGTTGCTCCAATAGCCGAAACCTGACTTTCATTGAGCACATGTCCGAGATCTCCAAGGTGAACGACTTTTAATCCTGGCAATTCAAAAACGAAAATAGCATTCTTTCCACGCTGGCTCCCTTCCTGTTTATCATGAAATGATCCGACCGTACGAACGCGTATGCCTTTTACAACCTGATCAATCTCAGTAAACTCAGATCCATTGAGCCCATGTATTATAATTGGATTTCCTTTTGCCAGGGCAACATAATTGTGATCCGCGTGTTCATGCGATACGGTGACCAGATCAATGGCTTCCGATATTTCCACTTTTATCATGTTTGGATTTACCGGATCCGTTAAGACTTTTACTCCATCACCTGTACTCATTATAAAAGTTGATTGACCCAACCAGGTAAGATTAATTGTGGATTGACAGACAACCATGCTGGTGTTTATAAATGCAATAATCAGAGCGCCAAACAGCTTTTTCATGGGATTAATTTTAAAGTTATATACCAAGATAATCAAATAAATAATTACTATTCACAGCTTTGCTATGCCTGATATTGATAGCTTGCTGCCCTTTGTGAGTAAATTGAACATACCTCAACATTTATCCAAAATCCAAAACAGCTATAAAATAAAACACGACTTAAAACAAAGCCATTATTTTCTGCATGCAGACATATTTAAGACTATGATATTCCCAGGTCATAGGTTTGTCTAATATAGTAGATCGTTCTATTTTTACTTTCAAGATTTATATTCAGAAAGAGATCCCAATCCGGAGAACCTCCTGGAGTATTACAGGAAGTCAGACGGTGCCACCAAGAAGAAGATCCTTGGTTGCATCTTTGCCGAAAAACTCGTTTTGGAGAAAAAAAAGTTGTAACCCCGGTCTTCACAGAACCCATTAAATTTATCCTCAGGATTAGTGAGGTTTTGGGAAGTTCCAAAAAAAACAAGAGGTCAATTTTGACCTCTTGTGCCGTTTGGTACCCGGAGCGGGACTTGAACCCGCACAGCCGGTTATGGCCACAGGATTTTAAGTCCTGCGTGTCTACCATTCCACCATCCGGGCCCGGTATTTATTGCGTGCAAATTTAAAATAAATTTACTTAACCAGGATCGGCTTGCCCAATCCCACTTTCTCAATATCCTTAAGCTGGGTTTTGGCATCACCAACGACAACATAATACATCCTTGAAGGATCAATGTATTTCTGAGCCAGTTCCAGTTGCTTATCAACTGTAAGCCCCCTGACAAATGCTTCTTCCTGCTTAATATAGTCAGTTGGCAGATTATATGCAGAAATAGTATTCAGCATATTAAGGAGACTCCCGATAGTCTCATAGTTACGGGCGTTCCCTTTTAGCAGAGCTGATTTTGTAAAATCAATGTATTCCTGTGGAATATTCTGCCGATACTTCTCCATCTCAGTCTTAAATATGTTTACAGATTCAAGTGTGGAATTTGTACGAACCATTGATGAAGCAATAAATGTTCCGTAATTCTTTGCCCCGCTGAAATTTGACCTGGCACCATAAGTAAAACCTTTTTCTTCCCTGAGGATAAGATTAAATAAACCGTTAAATGATCCTCCCAATTTGTAATTAGTGACAAAAGCAGGATAATAATCAGGATTTGTCCGTGATATTGACGGGCATCCGATAGAAATAACTGACTGTTTTGCACCAGGGACATCAACAAAATATATTTGTGATTTTGCAGGAGGATCGGGTATCCTGATTTCGGGAAGAACAACTTCTTTAGGTTGCCATCTGGTATTTATTCCAGCCAAAGCGGAATCAACTCTTTGTTGATCAATATCTCCCACAATCAGAAAACTGGCAAGAGATGGTGAAAAATTCTTTTCATAGAAATTTTTCAGATCGTCGATTGTAAAAGAATTTACTGAAGCTTCTGTCCCTACAGTTTCAGTTGCCAGAATATTGTTTTCACCAAAGATAAGCTTGTTTAAAGCATTGGATGCAAGGTAGCTGGGATTTGCCTGGTTACGCTTCAGATTGTTTATGATACGGCTTTTGGCAAGGTTGTATTGTTCCTCATCCCATCGTGGTTCAAATAGCATTTCCTCAACAAGACTGATCGTTTTTTCAAAATTACGGGACAGAGTATTGACTCTTATTGTTACATTTTCATTCCCTGCATAAAATGAAATGTTGGCACCCAGAAGCCTGATCGCATCTTCAAGTTCTTCAGGTGTTTTATTTCTGGTTCCTTCGTTCATCAATGATGCAGTCAGATTGGCGAGGCCGGTTTTTGGAATCTCATCCAGAAGATGGCCTCCATTAATTACAATTGAATACTGGATAAGAGGAAGCTCCTTATGTACAATACCCCATAGCTTCATCCCGTTGCTTAGAGAACCATTCCATACGGGAGGGATTGTAACTTCAGGATCCGGACCTACCGGAGGTTGAACTGAACGATCAAATTTTGTAGACGTTTTGACAATGGGCTCTTCTGTCGCCGCTTCTGCTTTTACTTCAGCAGCTCTTGTTACATCCTCTTCAACTATTCCGGCATTAACAGAACCTTCTGCCATAAGATCAACTTCTCCTTTTGGAACAAAGCTTGTCTCAACATAATTTTTACCTTTTATGTACTTCTGATATACATTTTTGATATCATCCATCGTAACAGCCTGGGTGTTGGAAAAATCTTCTATATAATATTGAGGATCACCTTTAAACATATTGTATTGTCCTAAAGTGAAAGCTTTGCTGAGAATACTGCTGAAAGAACCATAAAAACTGGTTTCATTTCTTGCCTTAATCCTTGTAAGATCATCTTCAGTAAATCCTTCCTTTTCGAACAGATCCAGCGCTTCGAAAACTGCTTTTTCAACATCTGTAAGATTTACTCCCGGATTAGCTGTAATAGAAATTCTGAAACTGCCTGCAATTTCCTGTGACTCACTTCTTGCTGAAACGGCTGAAGTTAATTTTTTGTCCTTCACAAGAATTTTATACAGAGGAGTCTTTTTGCCGTTCGAGAGTAATTCACCAAGATAACTTAAAGCATATGAATCTTTTGAAAACTGTTCTACTGCAGGAAATACCATTGTAAGGCGTGGAGCGCGTGCAAAATTATCTTCATGATACAGCTTGACAGTGGATGCAATTGTTACCGGCATTGGCACCCTGTTTCCAATTGTCTCTCCTTCTGCGATCTCTCCAAAATACTTTTCTACAAGAGATTTAACCTCATCTTTATTAATGTCACCTGCAATTACAAGTGTGGCATTATTAGGGGAATAAAATTTCTTATGAAAGGCTTTAACATCTTCAACTGTTGCATTAGCAAGATCTTCCATTTCTCCAATAACATCCCAACTATAGGGATGTCCGACAGGATAGAGGTTTTTCAGTATGAGATATTCATTAAATCCATAGGGCGCATTGTCGACACTCTGGCGTTTTTCATTCTGAACGACATTCTGCTGATTAATAAAAGCTGATTTTGTGACAGTGTTTTCAAGATAACCCAGCCTGTCCGACTCAAGCCAGAGAGCCATTTCAATAGCATTTTTAGGAATAACCTCAAAATACATGGTGGCATCTGGGCCTGTACCTCCGTTCAATTCCCCTCCTGCACCCTGGATGAGCTTAAAAAACTGGTCTTCACCTACATTCTCAGACCTTTGGAACATCATATGCTCGAATAGATGAGCAAATCCGGTTTTCCCGGGCACTTCACGGCTTGATCCGACATGGAATACAATTGCTACTGCTGCAATAGGATCAGATTTGTCTTCATGCAGGATGACTGTCAAACCATTTGTCAGGGTATATTTTTCAATTGGTACAGATATGGCTGGTCCACTCTTTTTTGTTGTGCATGAAAAAAGTGACACGCATATCAGAAGAATAAAAAGAATTAATGGCTTTTTCATATCAGTGATTTTAAGGTTAATGACAGTATTAAAGTGCCAATTTAGTAAAAAAAATAGCTGCTTGCGCAGCTTTTTCTTTTATTTGAGCGGGAGACGGGACTCGAACCCGCGACCCTAACCTTGGCAAGGTTATGCTCTACCAACTGAGCTACTCCCGCAGATTCACGGCAAAAATAGGATTTTTTTTTAAATCCGCAATCCGCTCCCGACGATGCTTCATACTTCAGCATGTCGGGATTTCGTCGCTTTGCTCCTCAAAATCCGAAATCCGAAATCCGAAATCCGAAATTACTAACGTATAGGTCCCCAGTCTTTTAGAGCATCATTTTCAATATAAAGCCAGGTATTCTTAAAGATCCACTCTTCCTTTACAATGTTTCCGCTGATAACCCGGTTTATCTTCTTCGGACTGCCCCAGCTATCCCTGATCATCTCAGCATCCATGTCTTTCCATATCTTTCCGGCCATCAGCTTTGCGGCCATATTTGAACCGTATTTGCTTTCAAGAAAGGTAAACCTGCTTACCTTCTGCTCCTGCACAGGCTGTGCTTCCTGAACGGGCTCCTGTGCAACAGGCTCTTCTTCAACCTCAGCCGGGATTGTTACTTCAGGTACAGGTATTTCATTGATAACCGCATGGCGCTTAAATATGAAGCCTTCATATTCCTTAAAAGCAACCTGAAAATAGGTAGAGTCGGAATCAAGTATTTCGACCTCGGATCCCGATGGCAACACCATAATAACCGTTGTCAGATCATCCTTTGCACCAAAAAGCCGGCTTGCCGATTTAAGTGTGGCTGTAATTTTAACATCCTGGTTTACAGAAGGTTCTGCAACCTGATCCTTTTCCAGATCCTGGAGTATGTCAGCCCTGTTTACCTGTGCATTCAGGGTACAGGCTGCAAGCAGAAACAGGAATGAAAATATTAACTTATTCATAATGATTGTTTTTTTAGAATGCTCAAAAATTGTACCATATTAGTACAGAATATGTCATAAAAAGAAAATGGTGCAACGGTACAACGGTACAAAGGTACAACGATTATAGTTAAATGACTCTTATCAACATTATACCATCCCGAATTGGCAATATGACTTTTTCAATATTCTTTTGTTCCCGGATCATTTCATTGAATTCAATAATCCCCCTTGTCTGGGGATCTTTAGTATTCTTATCAAGAACCTTGTCGTCCCAGAGCACATTATCGGCAATAATGAAACCTTTTGGCTTCATTTTACGTATAATAATATTATAGTACTCTGTGTATTCCCGCTTGTCACCGTCAATATAAGCCAGGTCAAAAGTATGATCAAGCTCAGGAATAATATCCTGAACCCTTCCTGTAAACTGAATTATACTATCCTCCAATCCCGCTTTCCGGAAATATGACTGGCAGAATTCACGCAGTTCATCATTGATTTCGATAGTGTACAGCTTCCCTCCGGGCTTCAGTCCTTTGGCCAGGCAAATAGCAGAATAGCCGGTATATGTTCCGATTTCCAGGATCATTTCAGGCTTTATCATCTGTGAAATGAACCGGAGGAAGCTGCCCTGCAGATGACCGGTTGACATATTCGGATTTACGAACCTGATATGCGTTTCCCTGTAAAGTTCCTCAAGTAACTGATCCTCAGGAGTTATATGCCCGTGAATGTATTTAAGAAGCTTCTTGTCCATTTCATTTATATATAATTGTTGAGAGTCTTGAAGGTTCAAAAACCTCATTGGCTATGTCAAGAAGCTGCAAAGCTGTCAGACTGTCTATTTTTTTGCAGATATCTTCGAGAGTATCGATCCTGTCGAATACCAGCATGCTCTTTCCAAGGCTCAGCATCAGGCTTTCATGATTTTCATAGCCCCTTGCCAGATAGCCTTTTATCTGGTTCTTTGCTTTGCCAAGCTGAACTGCTCCAAGTTTTAATTTCCGCAATCTGTCCAGCTCGGTTTTTACTACAGCAATGCTTTTGTCAAGGTTCTGGCTGTCGGTGCCAAAATATATTGAAAAGATCCCCGTGTCGTGATATGCATTGTAGTTTGATTCAACATTATAGGCAAGTCCCTTTCTTTCACGGAGGGATAGATTTAATCTTGAATTCATCCCCTGGCCTCCAAGGATATTATTCAGAAGGAACATACCCATTCTGCGCTTGTCTTTTAGATTATAGGCGACGTTCCCGATAATACAGTGATTCTGGTAAGTATCCTTCTCCCGTATGACCATTGAAGGTTTATACCTGGACATTTTGCCATCGCCGTTTTTTTTCTTTTTTGCAGGGAATGATGCGCAGTACCTGCTGAAGATCTTCAGCGCCTTATCATCAGGGATATTGCCGACGGAGCAGAAAACCATCCTGTGCGTATCGTAATTGTTTAAAATGAATCTCCTGACAGATCGTTGTGTGAAGGATTTTACAGTTTCGGGAGTGCCCAGGATATTCCTCCCCAGGGGCTGGCCCGGGAAAGCCATTTCCTCAAAGTCATCGAAGATCTGCTCAGCCGGATTATCCAGATAGGAATTTATTTCGTCAATGATCACATCCTTTTCTTTTTCCATCTCATTTTCAGGGAAGACAGAGTTAAAGGCTATATCGCTTATCATGTCAACAGCCTTTTCAAAATCATCTTTCAGCACTGAAGCATGGATAGCTGTTTCCTCTTTGGTTGTGTAAGCGTTAAGTTCTCCGCCAACTTCATCCAGACGTGTCAGGATATAGTAAGTTTTGTGTTTTCTGGTGCCTTTAAAGAGCATATGTTCAATGAAATGGGCCATGCCATGTTCGCTGGCTGTCTCATCCCGTGATCCGGCCTTAACAATAAGTCCGCAATGAGCCACCATTCCGTCGGTTCTGTAATGAACCAGCCTGATGCCGTTATTGAGTGTATGATGGAGGAGTTTCATAAAATGGTATAGATCAGGTTGTAAATGTACCACATAGGTAATATGATTCCAAATTGATTTTTTTGGAATAAAGTTTTACTGAAGATTATATAGCACAAGTAATGCATAAACAAATAGCTGCCTTTAAAAACAGCTATATAATTTGTGGTGCCACCAGCCCCCACATGAAATTAAGGTAATCGAGCGGAAATTCTTCTGTAATAGTTTGACTTTTATGCAGCTATCGAGATATTAACGATTTGCGGTGTCTTTTCAAAATTCATGAACGGTTGACGGCTTAAAGCTGCCTTAACATCTGTTGGGTGTGATATGCATGATAAATTCGACTTTCATTAATTTATCTAACAGTTGAATATCAGACATTAAGCTTACATCAAAATTACTGCTTATTTAAATCAAAGTTAACTCTCTTTTTTATCAACCATTCTATTTATAAAAGTCCAAGTATTATTCTAAAAACCCAAGTCAGTCATTCAGAATGCTAATTGATAAAATATTGACTATGTGAGCCTTAACTAAATGGCAAAAATGACAATATGCCGTAATTGCCTGTTATTAAGCGATTTACGGCATTATTGCATTTCGTTAATGCAGAATACTATAGGGATATAGAAAATGGCTTAGAACGGCCGTAAATGTACTTAAATCAAAGATTTACAATATGCTATGTGATTGATTGTCAGTATGATGGAGACTATGGGGAATTGAGGAGGAGAATTGCATATATAGTGATAAGCAATCTTAAGGCAATCTCGACCCGAATTTCAAGAGTACTCAAAATCCTATTTCTGATCCGATTTTAAAATGTCTTTAGCCTTTTGTCGGCCCCACCACAGCATAGCAGAAATAAGTAGAAGCAGAATTGCTGGTAACGCAGTAAACCAAATATTTGAACCCACTTCGGGGGTAATCCATGAATATAACAATGCCAATCCTGCAAGAAGAGTTCCTAGAGCTGAAGTTGTAACAAAGATTCCTTGGTTTTTCGGATTACGAAATACCAATAAGGCACCAATTCCAAGTGCTGTGAGTGTGCCTCCTGGCCAGCGAAGCCAGCCAGAGTCTACCGGTGCACTACCAGAAAGCTTCACCATAAATTCAGGAATAAAAAAGAGACCTAAACCGTAGACCAATGCTACGATTGCAAAGATTCCTAAAGCAACTTTAAGAAGTAGAGAATTTTTGTTTTCTGCCATAACGATAAGTATTAATTAATAAATTTCTCAGGTCAAAATTGAATATAATAGTGATTTACAGAATTTAATTTTTCAATGTACTCTTGCAATTTACATCTTTTAAACCTGAACTCCAAGAGAATCTTCCTGGATAATATAGCCTTCCTTTTAATCAGTATATCTTCTATTTCTGATGTTGTAAACAGTAGATTGAGCCTGAAGCAGCAGTTCTTTTCGACGTGTAACGGATGTAGTTTTATAGGTATAACATCCCAATGATCCTTAGTCCCAGGCTGTACAGTTGCATAATTAATATGCTGATATATAATTAGTTAGAATATGTTGCAATTATAACAAATTCCATAAATGCCTGTTTTTATGCGATTTAGGGCATTGTTACGTTTCGTTAATGGCGGATATTATAGGGAAGTAAAAAATGGTTGAAACAAGTCGCAAAATGATATTTAATGAGGTATTTGAAATATTGTATATTGCTGATATACAGCTAAGTGGTGTTTTAGGGAAAATGGGAAGCGGGTTATGAGAAAAGTCCATTTAATAGGTAGATAGATGATCATAC